>CAKZJM010000250.1 GCA_936943315.1 uncultured Methylophilus sp.
TTTATCAATCCGAACGTAAAGGGTTTATACATGCCTGATGGCATTGCCGCCTATGACGTCAAAGGCCAAACTTATCTGGTGATGGCGAACGAAGGCGATTTCCGTGAGGATGATGGTGACCGCTCTAATGCGAGCTCATTGGGTGTGACAGGCGATCTGGCCAATATCCGCGTTTCCAATACCGACTCGTCCGCCAGTGATTTATACGCGGCAGGCGGCCGTTCTTTCAGTATTCGTGATGCCGACGGCAATCTGGTGTACGACAGCGGCGATATTCTGGATAAAGAAGCATTTGCACGCGGCATTTACGATGACGCCCGCAGCCGCGACAAAGGCGTGGAGCCGGAAGGCGTAGACTTGTTCACGTTGGGTGGCCGTACCCTTGCTGCGGTAGGCCTGGAAAGAACGCTTAAAGGCGCGATTGCCTTGTTTGATATCACTGACCCGACCAAAGTCAGCTTTATCGATATGATCGTGTCTGACGGTGACCTGGCCCCAGAAGGGTTAGTGGCGTTTGAAAAGAATGGTGCCATTTACCTGGCCTTTGCCAACGAGGGTTCTAATACCACTTCATTGTTCAAGGTGAGTGCCGTGCCTGAGCCGGGTTCTGCCGCCATGTTGGGCCTGGGCCTGGTGGCCATGGCAGCGCTACGACGTCGTCAGCAATCATCGTTGTGATTCATGCAGCCAGGCAGTTCAACCTGCCTGGCTGTTTGTTTTTTTACCAAAGGCTTGCCTGCGTTTCCTGTCCTGTCTTTCTGCGTTATAATCGCGTGGACATTTTTTATAACGCAACGGGACACGGATATGGCGGGTTACAATCAGAATTCAAGCATTAAAGAATTAATTATTGCGATTCCAGGAGCCATTGTTGGCTTTACTTTGCTGGTTTCGCTACTGGCTTATCTTTTTGGTGTGGTGGGTGGTGAAAAAGCCGAGCCTTCAAAAGAGGCGACAGAAGCCGCTGATCAAAAAGTCGTTGAGTTAATCAAGCCTGTGGCCACGGTGGAAGTGGCTGAAGCAGCCGGTGCGCACGTAGAAAAAAGTGGCGAAGAGATTGTGAAAGGCGTTTGTATCGCTTGCCACGGTGTCGGTGCATTAGGTGCGCCAAAAATTGGTAACGCCGGTGACTGGGGCCCACGTATTTCACAAGGTTACGAAACACTGGTGAAACACGCGATTGAAGGTATCCGCAGCATGCCAGCGCGTGGCGGTAATGCTGAGTTGTCAGACCATGAAGTGGCAGATGCCGTGGCTTACATGGCTAATCAGGCAGGTGCAAAGTTTGACGCTGCCAGCTTGAAAAAATAATGTAGCGCAAGACGAGAAGCCGCTTGATCCAAGCGGCTTTTTTTATGGGTAAATCTGTTTTTAGGCAAAGCTAAACCATGGCGAGATATGCAATTGGGGATATTCAAGGCTGCTACCATTCCCTGATGCATTTGGTTGAACAGGTAGATTTTCAGCCTGGCCGCGATACCTTATGGCTGGTGGGTGACCTGATCAACCGCGGTACAGGTTCACTGGCGGTGCTGCGCTGGGTGTTTGCGCATCGTGAGCATGTTAAGACTGTGCTGGGTAATCACGATTTACATACAATTGCCGTGGCGCATCACATCAAACCGCCGCACCGGTTTGATACTTTGTCGGAGTTGTTGTCTGCCGCAGATAGTGCTGAACTATTGCAGTGGTTGCGTCAGCAGCCTTTGATGGTGCTAGAGAACGATTTTGCCATGCTGCACGCCGGGTTATATCCGCAATGGCGTTTGCCTCAAGCCAGGGCGTTGGCGGGCGAGGTTGAGGCGGTGTTGCAATCACCAGACTATGTCAGCTTTTTACAGCAGATGTACGGGAATCAACCCGCCGCATGGAACGACGCATTGACCGGCATCGACAGGTTGCGTGCGATTACCAATGCCTTCACGCGCATGCGGCTACTGGATGCAGACGGGGTGATGGAATTTGCCTTTAAAGGCGAACTGCCTGATATTCCGGCAGGGTATATGCCCTGGTTTATGGCGCCAGACCGGCAATCTGCGCACGACACACAGGTTATATTATTTGGGCATTGGTCTGCCCTTGGCTTGTATCAGGGGCATGGTGTGATGGGCCTGGATACTGGCTGCTTGTGGGGCCGACAGCTGACGGCGTATTGCCTGGAGACCGGCCAAATCACTCAGGTGCCATTAGACCCGCGTGATCAGCCGCTCAGTGCCGGCGGCGATTAGCTTTTGACACGATGCTAGACTATGCCCTGGTTATCCTCGCTGCTTTTGGCGCCGGTGTGGTTGATGCCATGGTGGGCGGAGGTGGGCTGGTGACCGTCCCAGCCTTGCTGACCGGTTATCCACATACCTCGCCAGTGCTGCTACTTGGCACCAATAAGTGTTCTAGTGTGTTTGGTACGAGTGTGGCAGCCTGGCGGTATAGTCGCTATGTGCGGCTGGAGTGGGCCTGGTTGCTGCCTGCTACCATGGTGGCCTTCTGTGCAGCCTGCCTTGGCGCATGGACACTGACCTGGCTTGCACCGGATTTTTTGCGCAAGCTGTTGCCTGCGGTGTTGTTGCTGGTACTCATCTACACGCTGAATGCGCCACAATTTGGTCTGGCTCAGATGATCTCGCCATATTCCTCACGGCAGCGATGGATGATTGCGCTGGGTATGGCGACCGCGATAGGCTGGTACGATGGTTTTTTTGGTCCTGGCACGGGTAGTTTTTTTATTTTTATACTGGTGCGCTATTTAGGGCAGGATTTTCTACACGCTTCGGCGTCTGCCAAGGTGCTCAATGCGGCTACAAACCTGGCGACATTGCTTGTGCTGGGTCTGAGTGGCGCGGTATGGTGGCAGCTTGGCTTGGCCATGGCAGTTGCCAATGTCTGTGGCAGCCTGTTGGGGAGCGCGCTAGCGCTCAGACATGGCAGTGCGCTGGTGCGCAAGGTGTTTATCTTTGTGGTGTCACTGTTGCTTTTGAAAGCGGCCTGGCAGGCGTATCTAGCGCCTGTTAACGCGATCTAGTTGTCTTTCCAGGCGGTGCTTGAGAAGCGCTGTTGGGTATCTCTCAACTAGCCACGCTGAGTGCGGGGATGATAGAGGTCACCCTCAGTGCTGGCTTGTATGTTTCGTTTCGCTAAGCGGTCAATTGCTGATGTGATCTTAACGACCACTCTATTTCTGCTGGGCTGTCTACCATGCATAACGCAAAAATTCCCCTCCTACAGCAACGACTGAAACAGTGTTTTCCCTCACTTAGCGTGTGAATCAGGCTTGCTGGCTTGGCACTGCAACCTCAGATGGCCATGGCAGGGCGGCGATGATTTCTGTTCTGGTATATGTTGCCAGTGCTTGCCTGTCAAATCGGTCAGCGGCAATCGGAGTGCAAAAATGTAGATGTACCCGCGGCGTTTGCATGCTCAAAAAGGCCTGCATAGAGGCAATCATTGAGGTGTCGCCTGCATAGGCAGCATCCAGGTTAGGCTTGCCATCAGGCAAGGGATAGTGGATTGCGAACGGAATCACCGTGGCTTGGGCGTCGATGGCTGACTGAATCAGGCTGCTTTTAAAGGGCAATACCTGCTGCCCGTCGGTCGTCGTGCCTTCGGGAAACACGCACAGATTATCCCCCAGCTTGATGGCCTGCGTGACGACCTTGAGCACACGCGCCGCATCGCGCTGTCTGGTACGGTTAATAAAGATGGTGCCTGACTTTTTTACCAGATAGCCAAATACCGGCCAGTCCTTGATTTCCAACTTGGCCACAAAGCGCACGGGGATCAGGCTATTTAAGGCATGGATATCTGCCCAAGACACATGATTGGCGACAAACAGCACATGCTGGCTTGATGCGACGGGTGGATGACCACTGACAGTCAGTTGTATGTTGAAGCAGCGCAGTAACTTTGCACACCACCATTTGATGAGGCGTTGACGGCCATGCCCGCCGCATATTGGCAATACCAGTGCTGCCAATATGAGGCCTGTCAGTGTGTGGAGAAAGATGCGGGCGATGCGCCAACTACGTGTGAGAAAATTGGTTTTGGGCAACTTATTTCAAGAAATGCGCAGCATATCTGGGATTGATTCGTGATAGCGGTAACAATACCAGCATATCTGCCGTATTGAAAGCCGGGTCCCAGGCCGGTTCGCCGCAGATGTAAGCACCCAACCGCAAATAACCTTTGACCAAAGGCGGGCAAGTCACAGGCAGTGATTGATCCAGTGCTTCAATCGGTAAGGGGTTGTGCGGAAAAACGCGGTATTCGGCAGGGGACAAGTAATCTTCACGCAAGTTGTTGAACAGCGAAGCTGCGGTGTGGCCACCGTCATGCATAGAGATGCTGGCGCAGCCTATCATGTATTCATATTGGCGTGCCATCATGTATTTGGCCAAGCCCGCCCATAACATGGTGATGGTGCCGCCAGTGCGGTAATCGGCATGCACGCAGGCACGCCCCACCTCTACCATACGGTCTGACAATGGGGCCAGGCGGCTTAAATCAAACTCACCCGCCGAGTAGTAGCCCCCAGCCAGCATGGCCTGCATGGGGTTCAAAATGCGGTAGGTGCCCACCACTTGCTGGGTGGCATCATCTCGCACCAGTAAATGGTCACAAAACCCATCAAAGCCATCAACATCGAGTCCTTGCTGACTTTTGATTTGTGCACCCATTTCTTCGGCAAACACTTGATAACGCAAACGTTGCGCTTCCATGATTTCTTCTGCGCTGGTAGCGAGTGCCACGCTCAGTGTGCTGCTCGGTTGACGAGACTGGGCTGGGGATTGAATCTCTGGCTGATATACGCCGTGTTCCTGCAGATTGCGTTCTAACATCACGCGACTCCTTGATTGAGGGTTAGCGAGATATTAGAAGTGTCACATGAATGATTGGTGATATTACTGTGACAGTTGTGTGACGGTGATTGGGGTGAAATAAAACAAAAAGAGCAGCCTGAAGCTGCTCTTTTTAGGGTTGCCAGTCACTTAGTGTGAAACGCGTGAAGTGCCGCCGTTTTCTACAATACGCACACGGTCGCCTGCGTTAAATTGTTCATCCGCTTCCTGCACAATTGCCACCAGGCCACCCCCATCGAGTTTGACCGTGATCTCAAGAGCGTTTTTGCGTGTCACGGCTTCTTCAGCAGCTGAGCCTGCCAAACCACCGGCCACTGCGCCCAGAACGGCACCAATCATGCTACCTCTGCCGCCACCGATAGAACTACCGGCAATGCCACCAACCGCGCCACCCGCAATCGTGCCCACAGGGGACTTGGTCCCTTCCAGTTTCACCGGGCGTACACTCTCAACGACGCCAGTTTTGATGGTTTGGACACGGCGGGCTTCGTCACGTGAATAAACGCTGCCAGAGTTGGAGCTGGCGCATGCGCCTAAAATACCAGTGATCATTGCAATCGCAATCCAGTGTAATACACGTGTTTTCATTATTCTCTCCTATGATGTTAGCTAGCGCTCTGGCGCAGGGAGGGGTCTTCTTTCAACGCATCCTGCACAAGTGCATGACTATAAATATGTTCAATCTCGGCTCTCGTTGGCTGATGGTTCTGGCCGCCGCGGCTGGCAATCTTGATCGCCCCCATGGTAGAGGCCAGTCGGCCACACGCTTTCCAGTCCCAGCCACGCACGATCCCGTACAACAAGCCAGCCCGGTAAGCGTCACCACAGCCGGTCGGGTCAACCACTTCATCCGCTTTAACGCATGGAATCTCATGGCGTTGACCATCTGCATAAATATGTGAGCCTTCACTGCCCAGCGTCACAATCAGTGCTTTCACTTTGGCGGCCAGTTGTTCAAGTGTCAGCCCCGTCTTATCTTGGATGATCTGAGACTCGTAATCGTTCACGGCCAGGTAATCAGCCATCTCAATAAAATGCAGCAACTCCTCACCGTTAAACATCGGCAGGCCCTGACCTGGATCAAACATAAACGGGATGCCTGCCTCGTGACATTCTTTCGCATGCTGGAACATCGCATCGCGGCCATCCGGCGCAATAATCGCAAGGGCAATGTCGTTCGCGTCATTCACGCTGTTGGCGTGCGCATATTGCATGGCGCCTGGGTGAAAGGCGGTGATCTGGTTATCGTCCATGTCGGTGGTAATAAACGCCTGTGCAGTATAACTACCCGCAATCCCCTTGATGTGGGTTGCATCGATATTGTTCTGTTCCAGCCAGGCTTGGTAAGGCGCAAAATCGTCGCCTACCGTCGCCATGATTTGCGGCTGGCCTTCTAGCAATTGCAGGTTATAAGCAATGTTACCGGCGGTCCCACCGAATTCGCGGCGCATTTCAGGCACCAGAAAAGCCACACTCAGCTTGTGAATTTTATCTGCCAGGATGTGATTTTTGAATTCGTCGGGAAACACCATGATGGTGTCATAGGCCAGTGAGCCACAAATAAGAATTTTCATGAATGAATTAAGGTGTTGAGTAAAGTAGGGCTATTATTGCTGCCAGTGGCTAGACTGGCAAGTGCCAGATCACTGAATCGGGTCAGGATTGTTTAAGAGCCAGGTCAATCAGGGTCTTTGCCGCTTTTTTGGCGGATTTGATTGCGCCAGATCCACGCTTGATCTGTTCGGCCTGCACGGCACCCTCAAACAAAATTGAGAGTTGCAGCGCCAGGCCTTCCGCATCCTTGATGTTGGCGTCTTGAGCCAATTTAGAAATAAACTGCCGAAACTCGCGTGACTGCTGGAAAGACAATTGATGAATGCGGTTTTCTTCGTTAGGAAACTCGGCCGAGGCTTTGATAAAGGCAATGCCAGTGAAAGAGGGTGACGTGACCCACTCTTCAATAAAATCAAACAGTTTCTGGATTTTTTCATTTGGGCTACCACCCAGGCCACCCAGTTTGTCATTCATCCAGTCCTGAAAGTCCTGATGGCTTTGTTGCAAGACGGCCAGGATCAGTTCTTCCTTGTTTTCAAAATACTTATAAAGCGTCATTTTGGTCGTGCCGGCAACGGCCACAATCGTATCCACGCCGGTGGAGTTGATTCCACGCGTCTGGAACAAGTCTGTTGAGACCTGCAAGATTTTCTGCTTTAAAGCATTCATGGTCAAAATTATAACACCCTATACAACTTTGTATATACCTGAGAACTTTCAATAAAGGAATTAATCCTATTGTTTGACTTTAGTTATCGTGTTAAATATACTATACTGTATAGTATATTTTTATGGTCAATCAATTTTACAACAAGGAGAAAATCATGCGTCAATTACCTTCCTACTTACTGGCTGCTTTGTTGAGTGTGTCTGTTTCAGCGTTTGCGGCAGAGCCTTTGTATGTGGTTAAGTCTGTTGAACTCAACCAGCCTGCGGAAGTGGTCTGGAAAAAAGTGTCTGATTTTGGCGATTTGGGTGCCTGGCATCCAGCGGTCGCAAAGACTGATATTGTGGCCGGTAAAAACAACAGTGTGGGCGCCAAGCGTGTGTTAACGCTTCAAGATGGCGGCAAAGTGAATGAAACACTCACGGCTTATAACCCAAAACAGAAAAGTTACGCTTATAAAATCACCGATGGCGTATTGCCTGTGAACGAATATGCCTCCACCGTCAGTGTGCATAGCAATGGCGATGGCAAGTCTGTGGTAGTGTGGGAAAGCCATTTTCTGCCTAAAGCCCCTGCTGACGAAAAAGCCGCATCTGACACTATTAAAGGTGTTTACGATGGTGGCTTGAACCAGTTGAAAACCCTGTTCCAATAAGCCGGGGATTGTATATTCAGACTTTTATCGTCTGTATAAAACAAAAAGCCGTCACTTTCGTGGCGGCTTTTTTGTTGGCGGCAAACACCAGGTTCATCTGTCTGGGTGCTTGAATTTACTGTTTTGAGTTGGCCATCAGTTTTGGCGTGTAATTACATTTAACCTGGTCGAGCAGCTGGTTGACCAGCACCTGTTCATCGCGGTTGGTGCTGACATGGCCGTTGATAATGTTCTCGATGTATACACTCTTCAGCCGCTCAGGCAGTTGAATGGCTTCAATCAAGCGGCAGTCACCATGCTTCATGGTTTCCAGTCGGCCATAAATGGCAGCCGTTTCCATCGGGCTGGCTTCCAGCGATAAAGGGTGCGGCGGTGGCTCTTGTGGCTCAATGGTCGCTACCGTAGGCAGTGGTTGCACTTGCATATGCCAATAATAACCACCCAGCGTGCCGCTGAATAACGCCATGATGACGATGCCGTAATTGCGGATAGCCAGCCAGTTGATTTCACGTTTGGTTTGTTCATCAATGAGGGCCTGTGCAGCCTGTCTGGCATGTTGCAAGGCACTGGACTGTGCATGGTGCAACTTTTCCTGGCAAGCGCTCAGCGCCATAAAATAAAGCTGGTTGGCGAGCATGTCAGGCAATCTGGCACCGGCCAGCTGCGCTTGCGTGGTGAGGTAGGCTTGCAGTCTATCTGCCGGGAACTGGCCGGATGAGGCGGGCAGCGATGCTTGCAGTTGGCTGGATAAGGGG
>CAKZJM010000251.1 GCA_936943315.1 uncultured Methylophilus sp.
GTCCAACTGAGTTATGCCGAACTTGCTACGGAAATCACGCAATGGTCCGCGGCACTAGAGCGCTTGGCTAAGCCTTCTAGCGTGGCCCTGGCTCTGGATAATAGCCCCGCCTGGATCGTGCTGGACCTGGCGATTCTCGCTGCAGACTGGGTGAATGTGCCTATTCCTGCCTTTTTCTCGGCGACGCAAAAACAGCATGCCATTCAAGATGCCGGTGTGAGCCTGGTATTGACGGAGATGGTGACGCACTGGCAAGACTTATACCCTGCAAGTGAAGTGGTGGCCGAGTGGGTCGTGGCCGGTAAAACTGTGGTGGCTTTGCACATAGAGACAGATAACCGCGCGTTTACTGCGCAGAAAATTACTTATACATCAGGCACGACGGGAGCACCCAAAGGGGTCTGCCTGACTTCCCTGGCCATGTGGCAGGTTGCAGATTCCATTCGTACCCTGACACAACCCGGCCCGGCAGACCGCCATTTCTGCGTGTTGCCACTGGCAACCTTGCTGGAAAATGTGGCGGGTGTGTATACCAGCCTGATGTCTGGTGCCACGGTTGTGGTGTATTCCTGCCATGCGGTTGGTTTTAGTGGCAGCCAGTTTGAGATAGGCCGCTTATATGATGGCTTAAAAAATAGCCACGCCAGCACTGCTATTCTGATTCCTGAATTATTGCGTGCGCTGGTGGCTTATTTGCAGACGGCCGTGGCCACGTTGCCACACTTGCGTTTTGTGGCGGTGGGTGGTGCCAAGGTGGCACCAGGGTTGATCGAACAGGCGCATGCCCTGGGAGTGCCGGTGTACGAAGGATATGGTTTGTCTGAATGCGCTTCAGTCGTGGCACTCAATACCCCGCAATCAGAAAAAACAGGCAGTATAGGCAAACCTTTGCCGCATGTGCAGATGCGTGTGGATTACACGGGTGAGTTATGGGTGAAGGGGGCGGTGTATCAGGGATATACCACGGCAGAGGGCGGCATGGCCGCACCGCAGCTGGACAGTGAAGGGTTTCTGGCAACTGGCGACCTGGCGTATCAGGATGCTGACGGCTACTGGTATTTGTCGGGACGTAAAAAAAATATGTTCATTACCTCATTCGGGCGCAATGTATCACCAGAATGGGTAGAAAGTACATTAACTCACCAGGCGGGCGTGTTACAGGCTTGTGTGATTGGAGAAGCGAGGCCGTTTAATGTGGCGGTGGTCGTCGCGCATCCGCAGTTGAGTGCCGAACAGGTGGCTCAGGCGATCGCGCAGGCCAATCTGGATCTGCCTGACTATGCGCAGGTGGGAGATGTGGTGTTTGCCCATCAACCGTTCAGCCCTCATAACGGACAACTTACGGCGAATGGCCGGTTAAAACGCGATGCAATTGTCGAGGCCTATTCGGCAGACATTCATGCGATCTATGAAGGAATTTAAATGAGTTTTTACCAGAGATTATTAAGTGAAACCCAAGCCGAGCGCGATGCCTTAATGAGCTTGCCGTTGATTCTGCAGGGGGCGCAAGGGCAGATCACGCTCGATATTTACCGCGCATTTTTGACCCAGGCCTATCACCATGTTAAACACACTACCCCTTTGTTAATGGCTTGTGGCGGCCGGTTGAGCGGTGAATATGAGTGGCTGCGTACGGCCATTGGTGAGTATATTGAAGAAGAAATGGGACACCAGGAGTGGGTGCTCAATGATATTGAAGCCTGTGGCGGGAATAAAGAGTCCGTGCGCAACAGTGCCACCGAGGCCGATGCGCCCTGTCATGCTACTGAATTGATGGTGGCCTATGCTTACGATATGATAAACCGCGTGAACCCGGTCGGTTTTTTCGGGATGGTGCTGGTGTTGGAAGGGACAAGCACGGCGGTCGCGACGCAAGCCGGTGAGAAAATCATGCAGGCTTTAAAGCTACCGAAAAAAGCATTCAGTTACCTGTTTTCACATGGCTCTCTGGATATCAGCCACGTCTCATTTTATGAAAGCCTGATGAACCAGGTCACCCGGCCAGAAGATCAGGAGATCATCATTCATGCCGCCAAGCGCTTTTACCGCTTGTATGGAGATATTTTCAACCATGTGGCTGCGCAGGTAGCCAATCGCCAGCTGACAGCCGCTGCGGCATAGGGGAACAACCATGGAATTACGTAATCTGCATGTGGTCTTGACCGGCTCAACCGGCGGGTTGGGGACGACCCTGGCGCTGGCACTGGCGACACAAGGCGCGGTGGTGGGTCTTGTAGGCCGCGACCCGGTGAAACTGCATGCCTTGCAGAAAAGAATTGCTGCACAGGGCGGCAAGTCGCACATCGTCGTGGCAGATCTCTCTCAGCCCAATATGGCGGGCCAGGTATTAAAGCAGTCCTTACGCGAGATGGGGCATGTGGATTTGCTGATCAACAACGCCGGCATCATTGAATTCACCGAGTTTGCGCAGCAAAGCGAAGTGAATATCGATAATATGGTGCACACCAATGTCACCGCGACCCTGGTGTTAAGCCGAGCGTTTGTGGAATATTTCCAGCAACGTGGACGCGGGCACCTGGCCTTTATCGGCTCTATTTTTGGCTCACTGGGATTTCCGCATTTTGCCACTTATTGCGCCAGCAAGTTTGCCATACACGGCTTTAGCCAGGCGCTGCGCAGGGAACTGGTGGATACCAGCATAGGTGTCACCTATGTGGCCCCGCGTGCGATTGCAACGCCGATGAATGATGACCGCACCAACGCCATGTGGCAGGCTTCTGGCCAGGCGGTCGATCATCCGCAGGTCGTGGCCGACAAAATTGTAGGCGCGCTGGCAAAAGATCAGCAAGAGTTGTTTATTGGCCAGCCACAAAGCTTTTTTGCCTGGTTAAATGGCCTGGCACCCCGGCTGGTTAATTTAGGCCTCAAGCAACAGGCAGGATTAGCAAGAAAGTTTTTATAGCGGATTGCGTTATTCCCATTCCAGCTGCGGATAAATCACGTTCACATTGCGCCGGTTGGCAATGTCAAACAGTTGCCATTGATCATGCTCTGAAGCCGCGGCCGTATCCATGGTTTGCTCCATGCTGATGCCTTTTTTGATGTTGCTGCGCACGTCCGCCAATAACAGTTTCAGGTAGCGTAATTCATTGCCGATGATGGTGGCCTGGTCAGTGCTTTCTTTGCCGTGTCCCGGCACGATCAGCGCGTAATGCGACTGTTGCAAACGTTCGAGCGCGGCGATCAGTCCTTTGATATCGCCTTCAACCACCGGTGTGCGTTGCGCAAATAGTAAGTCACCCGCAAACAGGGTGTTGGTCTTGGTATCGAGCACCGTGAGGTCTGTGTGGGTGTGGGCAACGCCCTGCGCTTGCAATTGTAATACCCGCCCGCCCAGGTCAACGGTGGCCTGATCATGGATGGCCGTATCTGGCGGCACTGTCGTGCTGGCCTTGCCGTCCTCGCCCAGCAAGCGGCTATTGAGTTTTTCATATTGTTCCTGGCGCAGCAGCATAGTATTCGCCAGTTTTTCATGGCCAACAAAATGGGTGCCGCTATTTTTGAACGCGGCATTGCCATAAGTGTGGTCGGGGTGTACGTGCGTGTTGATGACATACTTGATAGGCAGGGGGCTGATTGCCCGGATCGCCTGCAACAGCTGCTCGCCGGTATGCTTGCTACCACCCGTGTCTATCACGGCAATCGCCTCCTGGCCAATAATCACACCCAGGTTGCAAATGTCGCCTTGATAA
>CAKZJM010000252.1 GCA_936943315.1 uncultured Methylophilus sp.
CAAGCCCCCCCGAGATCACGAAGGCGATCATCACGATGCGCCGCGTATCCACGCCTGACAGATAGGCCGCGCGTTCGCTGTTGCCGATACCGTAGACCGATCGCCCATAGGACGTACGGCCAAAGAGGAAGACCATGGCTGCACTCACCGCCGCCCAAACGACAATCGCATTCGGCACACCGGGAATGATCGCACCCGTCGCCAGCCAGCGCATGGCGGAGGGAGCTGAGTCCTGAGGCGAGAAGCCGCCGGTATAGAGTACCATCAGCCCCTGCGCCACGACATTCGTCGCCAGCGTGATGATCATCGAGGGAATGCGGAGATAGGCGACGCCAAATCCGTTGACCTCGCTGGCGACCGCACCCAAGCCGTCTTTATGGCTGTAAGAGGAGAGGTCGACGTGACACCAGGGCACGTCCCCTTCAATAAACTTGCCTAAAAACCGCGCCGCCAGAATATGGTCTGCGTCACTGTCCATGGTGCATTGCTTGATATCTGCAATCTCGCTATCCAGTTCGCTGTCGTAATCCTCTGCATAGGGGAAAGCGACCACGCGTTCACCACTAGTTGCACCCGCCTCAACCATCTGCTGCGCCAAAGACTCGCGATTGGCCAGAATCCCGCTCATGCGTGAGCCCAAGGCGGTTTGCATACTGCCGGTCAGTGTTGCGTAGTCCAGCATCATATCTGGCTTCTCACGGCTGGCCAGCGTCAGGGTATCCGCCAGCACCATACGTCCTTCGGCATCGGTATGCACAATTTCAATGGTCGTGCCATTGAGCGCCGTGATCACATCATTCTGTTTGTAGGCGTTGGGGCCAATGTGATTTTGCGCCAGCGCCAGCCAGCAATCGACATTGATAGGTAGCTGTTGTGCGCTGATGGCCTGCAATACGCCCACCGCCACGGCGCTGCCATTCATATCCTGGTGCATGCCCTGCATATATTTGGCCGACTTTAAATTATGTCCGCCGGTATCAAAACAAATGCCTTTACCTACCAGCGCCAGGGTTTTGCGGGCGTGTGGATGACGATAGGACAGTTTAACAATCGCAGCGTCCTGCGGCTCTGAACCTTGTGCTACGGCAACAAATGCACCTGCACTGAGCTGCCTGAGCGCTTCCGTATCCCATTCCATGTATTGCCAGCCTTTTTCGCTGGCCATGCTTTGCAGGCATTGGCGGTATAAGGCGGGAGTCAGCATATTCGGCGGGGTCATGGTCAAGGCGCGGCTAACGGTGTTACCGGCCACCAGTGCGGTCACTTCGTCTTTCCAGTCGATGTCTGCTACCCCAAAGACACCGATATCGCGCAGCTTCTGGATGGCTGCTTTTTGTTTCAACACCGGTAGCGCTTGCGCATTGACCAAGGTGACATAAGCCGCCAGCCTGGCAAATAAGGAGGCCTGTTTTTTAGCAATTACCGCCAGCGCGATACGCTCAGGATGTTCTGCTAAAAGTGGTTTGACCGCAGCACGTAAAGCAGTGGCCAGGGCAAATGTAGAAGACGCTGCGTCCACCTGGCAAAAACTCACCAGGGCGCCATCCGCCAATTCCAGCGTCAGTGGTTTGTCTTTTATATCCTCCAGTGTCAACCCGGCACGTTGCAGCCTGCTGGCAAATACATCGGCAAATGGCAGGGCAGCCTGTATTTTTTCTTCAAACACCACCAGAATGTGTCTGGCATGCGCCGACAGCAAGGTTGAATCAACGTGTAAATTTTGGGACCACTCGATGCGCATATTGGTATAAAACACTCTTATATAAAACATTAAATAAACGTAGCAAATACCTGTATTCAGGCATGGATTTTTCATGCAAAACTTGACCAAAAGCGCCAAAAAAGAGACACTTACAGCTAATTGATAGCTTGCTGAGACTCATCACTTGAGTACAGCAACGTGATACCATAAAAGCAGTGTCCAATTTCGGAATCCCTTCTTGGTAATCAACACTTTCTCAGCTCTAGGCATTGCTCGAAGCTAGATTATACGCACAGCGACTTAAAACTCGGAGAATCCTCACGCATGGCAACGCATTCGCAAGCACACCTCAATGAAACCGACGCACAAGAAACGCAAGAGTGGCTAGAAGCCCTCAGCGCCGTCATTGAGAATGAAGGGCCGGAACGTGCCCACTTCCTGCTGGAAGCAATGATTGATCAGGCCCGCCGTTCTGGTGGCCATTTGCCCTATAAGGCGACGACTGCTTACGTTAACACCATCCCTACCCACCTGCAGGCTAAACTGCAAGGGGATCCGGAAATGGAACGCCGTGTCCGTGCCCTGATCCGCTGGAACGCGATCATGACCGTGTTACGCGCCAACGAAAAATCGCCAGGCATCGGTGGCCACATTGCCAGCTTCCAGTCCGCTGCGACCTTATACGATGTCGGTTTTAATCATTTTTTTCGCGCAGCTAATGAAAGCTTTGGCGGCGACTGTGTTTATTTCCAGGGCCACTCCTCACCAGGCGTATATGCACGTGCGTTCCTCGAAGGCCGCATCAGCGAAGAGCAAATGGATAACTTCCGCCAGGAAACGGGTGGCAATGGCTTGTCCAGCTACCCTCACCCATGGCTGATGCCAGACTTCTGGCAGTTCCCTACTGTTTCCATGGGCTTGGGCCCATTGGCGGGTATCTACCAGGCACGTTTCCTCAAATATCTGCACAACCGAGGCATTGCCGATACGGCTGACCGTAAGGTGTGGGTATTCTGCGGTGATGGCGAGATGGACGAGCCGGAATCACAAGGCGCGATCTCACTGGCAGCGCGTGAAGGTCTGGATAACCTGATTTTTGTCATCAACTGTAACTTGCAGCGTCTGGATGGACCGGTACGCGGCAACGGCAAAATTATCCAAGAACTCGAATCCAACTTCCGCGGTGCGGGCTGGAACGCGATCAAGGTGATCTGGGGCTCTTACTGGGACCCACTGCTGGCCATGGACAAAGACGGCCTGCTGCGCAAACGCATGGAAGAGTGCGTAGACGGCGAATACCAGAACTTCAAACAAAAAGGTGGCGCGTACACGCGTGAACATTTCTTTGGCAAATACCCTGAGCTGCGTGAAATGGTGGCTGCGATGTCCGATGCGGATATCTGGCGCTTGAACCGTGGCGGTCATGATCCACATAAAGTATTTGCAGCCTACCAGGCAGCGGTGACGCATAAAGGCCAGCCGACCGTCATCCTGGCCAAAACCGTTAAAGGCTATGGCATGGGTGAAGCCGGTGAAGGCCAGAACACCACCCACCAGCAAAAGAGCATGGATATTGCCTCACTGAAAGCTTTCCGTGACCGCTTTGACCTGCCTTTGACTGATGAGCAGGTAGAAAACCTCTCTTACTACCGTCCGGCTGAAGACAGCCCGGAAATCAAATACATGATGGAGCGCCGTGCTGCGCTGGGTGGCTTCGTGCCAGCCCGCCGCCGCAAAGGCAACGAGCTGACCGTACCGGAATTGTCCGCATTTGAAAACATGCTGGGCGCAACGGGTGAGCGTGAGATCTCTACTACCATGGCATTCGTGCGTATCCTGTCTACCCTGGTGCGTGACAAGCAAGTCGGTAAATATGTCGTGCCTATTGTCCCTGACGAAGCGCGTACCTTCGGCATGGAAGGGATGTTCCGTCAATTGGGTATTTACTCTTCTGTTGGCCAGCTCTACGAGCCACAAGACTCTGACCAGGTAATGTTCTATAAAGAATCACAAAGCGGCCAGATTCTGGAAGAAGGCATTAACGAAGCGGGTTCATTCGCCAGCTGGCTGGCTGCCGCGACGTCTTACAGCGTCACCGGCACGCAGATGATCCCGTTCTACATCTATTACTCCATGTTCGGTTTCCAGCGTATCGGTGACTTTGCCTGGGCCGCAGGCGACAGCCGTGCACGTGGCTTCTTACTCGGTGCCACCGCAGGCCGTACCACCTTGAACGGTGAAGGTTTGCAGCACGAAGACGGCCACAGCCATTTGATGTCTGCCACCATCCCGAACTGCATCTCCTACGATCCGACGTTTGCTTACGAGTTGGCCGTGATCATCCAGGAAGGCATGCGCCGCATGGTTCAAAACCAGGAAGATGTGTATTACTACATCACGCTGATGAACGAAAACTACACGCACCCAGCCATGCCGGAAGGCAGTGCTGAAGGCATCCTCAAAGGTATGTACAGCTTCAGCAAGTCCAAAGCTAAAGGCCCGAAAGTGCAATTGATGGGCTCCGGCGTAATCCTGCGTGAAGTGATTGCAGCGGCTGAGTTGCTGGAAAAAGACTGGGGTGTATCTGCCGATGTCTGGAGCGTGACCAGCTTTACTGAGCTGCGCCGTGACGGCATTGATGCCGAGCGTCACAACCTGCTCAACCCAGAAGCCAAACCTAAACTGAGCTATGTGGAAGCCTCCCTGCAAAAAGCTGAAGGTCCGGTGATTGCTTCTACCGACTACATGCGCAGCTTTGCTGACCAGATCCGCCCATTTGTGCCGAACAGATTCGTGACCCTGGGCACCGATGGCTATGGCCGTTCAGATTCACGCGAAGCCCTGCGTAGCTTCTTTGAAGTTGACCGCTACTACGTGGTACTGGCCGCACTGAAAGCTTTGGCGGATGACGGCAAATTACCAGCAAGCAAAGCAAC
>CAKZJM010000253.1 GCA_936943315.1 uncultured Methylophilus sp.
CTGGTTTTGGATAAAATGCCGCCGCAATCGTGGCAACGCCTTCAGCGACTTTGTCGATGTAGAACTGTTTAGGGCTGGCATAGCCGCGAGCACGGTTGTGGATGGTGGCCTGCATGGCTTTAGGCATGGCATCGACGTTCAGGATGGCTTTCGGGTGAATACCTACCATGTTGTTGATCACGAATTCCAGACGGGCCAGGCCAACACCATCGTTAGGCGTTTGCGCAAAGGTAAATGCCATGTCCGGGTTACCCACGTTCATCATGATCTTGCACGGTGGTTTTGCCAGTTCGCTATTGGTCTGGGTTGAGACTTCATATTCCAGTTCACCGTGGTAAACAAACCCGGTTTCGCCTTCGGCGCATGAAACAGTCACCACTTCGCCATCACGCAGCAAATCTGTAGCATTCACAGACCCTACAATGGCCGGGATGCCGAGTTCACGCGCAATAATCGCAGCGTGGCAAGTACGGCCACCACGGTTGGTCACCAGGGCGCTGGCGCGCTTCATCACTGGCTCCCAGTTAGGATCGGTCATGTCTGCTACCAATACATCGCCGGGTTGTACTTCGTGCATATCGGCAGGATCCAGCACGATACGCACTGGACCTACGCCTACTTTTTGTGTCACGGCACGACCCGCAACCACTGGTACTGATGAGTGTTTTTGCAATCTGAATGTTTCAGTCACATTGCTGGCTGTTTCCTGTGACTTCACAGTCTCAGGACGTGCCTGCAAGATGTACAGTTTGTGATCCAAACCGTTTTTGCCCCACTCGATGTCCATTGGGCAGCCATAATGCTGCTCAATCGTCATGGCATAACCAGCCAATTCCAGAATGTCTGCATCGGTCAACGAGTAGCGGTTAGATTCAGCGGCATCGACTGGAACAGTATGGGTAGATTTACCCGCCTGGGTTGCATCAGAAAAGACCATCTTGATCAGTTTTGAGCCCATGGTGCGGCGCACGATGGCAGGTTTGCCTTGTGCAAGCAATGGTTTGTGCACATAGAACTCATCCGGGTTGACCGCACCTTGCACCACGGTTTCACCCAAGCCATAAGAGGAAGTAATGAAAGCTACATCGCGGTGGCCGGATTCGGTGTCGATAGTAAACATCACACCGGCACAGCCGATGTCTGAACGTACCATTTGTTGAACACCAGCAGACAATGCTACATCAGCGTGCACAAAGCCTTTGTGCACACGGTAAGAAATCGCACGGTCATTATAGAGTGAAGCAAACACTTCTTTGATGGCGTGGTTGATGTTGTCCAGGCCATGAATGTTCAGGAAAGATTCTTGCTGACCGGCAAATGACGCATCTGGCAAATCTTCTGCGGTTGCGGATGAGCGCACCGCAAATGTGGTACCTGGGGCTGATTTCTCAATCAGTTTGGCATAGTTGTCAGCAATAGCCGCTTTCAATGCCGGTGGAAACTCTGCTTCCATGATCCACTGGCGGATCTGTGAGCCTACGCGAGCCAGTTCCTGCGTATCATCGGCGTTCAATTTGTCCAGCAAGTCGTTGATTTTATCGTTCAGTCCACCTTGTGCCAAAAACTCGCGATAGGCATCTGCAGTAGTCGCAAAACCAGTCGGCACGCGTACGCCTTTGGCGGTGAGCTGAGAAATCATTTCGCCCAGAGAGGCGTTCTTGCCCCCAACTGATGGCACATCGGTGTTTCTTAGATTCTCAAATGGAATAACATGACTTACCATATAAAACCCTTAATTATTTTAAAACTGGTGATAATCTATCGCGGAGTGCAATGGACTAAATTCGATCATACAGAGGCCGTTCGCCGGACATGCTCTGATTATAGAATGATTTTTATAACGGCCATTATGCCAAAATCATGTTTTAATGTCACGTCGCCGTGACATCGCCATTCCAAAATTTTTAGCATTAATATAATAAACGCCATGAATGCAGTGATTTCAGCAAAGCGCGTAGTCAGCTTGACTACTTATGGTCGCTTACATCTCGGTTTTTTTAACTTGAGCCAGCCCAGTCCGCGCCAGTTTGGCAGTGTAGGCGTGGCGATTGATGCTTTTCAAACTTCCCTGACTATTCGCGCCGGCTCACAACAAGCCGAACTGGATCCCTGGATATCCAAAATATTAAATCAACATTTAGTAGCCTGTGGGTTGAAAGACGATCTGAATGTCACTATTGAGCAGGCCGTCCCGCGGCATGGAGGCCTAGGCTCTGGTACGCAGATGGCCTTGGCGTTAGGCGCGGCTGTCAATACTTATTATGAAAGGCCAGTAGTTGCTGCTGAAATTGCGGCCATACATCAGCGTGGCGCCCGCTCTGGCATCGGCATCGCCACCTTTGAACAGGGTGGTTTTGTGGTCGATGGTGGCCGCGGGCCGAATACCGTGGTGCCGCCCTTATTGACCAGACATGCTTTTCCTGAAGACTGGCATTTTTTACTGATTGTTGACACCAGTCGCGATGGCCTGCATGGCCAAGGTGAGAAAAAAGCCTTTCAGGAGTTGATGCCACCGTCTTTATCCGCCACACAATATATCCAGCAACAGTTACTGATACTTGGCTTGCCTGCACTCATTGAGCGTGACTTTGCTGGCTTCAGCCAGTTTATCGGCGCGCTGCAAGCCTACAATGCAGACTATTTTGGCCCAGCACAAGGCGGCGCTTATGCCAGCAAGCAGGTCGCCACTATCCTTGAAACACTCAAGCAGCAAGGGCATGTCGGCCTTGGCCAGACTTCATGGGGCCCTACAGGATTTGTGTTGTTACCAACGCGGATTGACGCAGTGGCTATTCAAAAGCGCTTGTTGCAGGAGTATGCTGAAAACAATTCGCTGAGTTTCCTGGTGACGGCAGCTATGAACCAGCCTGCCAGCATTCAGATTGAAGAAGATGCAGATTAAACTTTTTTAAGAAAAGTTGAAAAGTTATGATTTTAAGGGTCTTCTCTTTATTTTGAACTTGTCTGGATATCTGTATATTGGTAGAAGATATTGTTAATGAACCGTTCCGGGGGAAAGAATGAAAAAAACCAGCATTATGCATTTGTTCACTGCAGCAAAAAATGCCAGCCCATTTGATGTCAACATGGCGTTTGATGCAGGCTACGAAAAGATTATTTCGTACACGGATGTCACGTTAAACGAAATCGTAGCGCTAACACAGGATGCCATTTTTTCTCGCAGTCCAAGTGGTTTAAAACAACAAGCCTTATTTTTTGGCGGCCGAGATATCCAGGTTGCGCTCGAAATGCAGAAACAGGCACGCAGTGCAATGTTCAAGCCCTTTGAATGCCACACTTTTTCAGACCCATCCGGTGCATTTACGACTGCCGCCGCCATGTTGGCCAAAGTCGATTTCTACTTGCAAAAATCCGGCAGTGGTTTAGGGCAAGAGAAAGTAGCCATTTTTGGTGCCAGCGGCACGGTAGGTTCTACCGCCGCCTTAATTGCAGCACGCCAAGGTGCCACTGTATTAATGGTGGCACACGCCGATACTGCCAGCATGCAGGCATATGTGGATAAGCTTTCTGCCAACTATGATGTCAGCCTCAAAGTGGTAGACGGTAGTACAGAAGCTGCCAAAGTGGCCGTGCTAAATGACGCCACCGTGGCCTTGTGTGCCACACCAGCGGGTATTCGTGTCTTGGAAATCAAGCAGTTTGCAAACTCCAAGTCACTCAAAGTGGTGGCAGATGTGAACGCGGTGCCGCCGTCAGGAATTGAAGGCGTAGATACCTTCTCCAATGGCGGCCTGATTGAAGGCACTAAGGTGGCCGGGTTTGGCGCGTTGGCCATTGGCCAGTTGAAGTATGTTACTCAAAACAAATTGCTGGAGCAAATGCTGCAAAGCGAAAGCCCGATGCATATTGATTATCACCAGGCGTATGAGTATGCCTGTGCGCATGTAGAGTAACGCCTCTTGCGGTTGGCCATCTTGTCTCACAGTGCGCGCATTTATACGCAGATGGCACAACGAGAAGGCTTTGAGGTATTAGCCATCGATGCGTTTGCAGATGCCGATACGCAGCAAGCGGCAAAGGCAATCTATCAATGGCCAGGGTTGTATGAGCAAAGGGGTGGCCATGACATGGCAAGCTTGTTTAAGAGCATTGATGCGTTTGAGCCTGATGCCTTATTAGTGGGTTCAGGGTTTGAAGCAGATCAGACGGCTTACGGTGCTTTATTTGCGCGGTATAGAGTGCTCGGCAATACGCCCGATGCTGTAGTCCGTGTTAAAAATCCACAATGGCTAAAAGCGTTTTGTGATGCACAAGGCGTGAATTCACCGGACATCGCCATGCAAAGACCGCAAAGCGGGCAATGGTTGGTGAAACAAGTAGGGCAGTGTGGTGGAAGCCATGTGTACCATTGGCAAGAGGCGCTTGATGCAGCTGAGTCCAGCTACTGGCAGGGGTTGCAGCCAGGGCAAGCGGTCGGTATTTTATTTGTGGCGCATGCAGGCACGTTTACTTTGATTGGTGTGCATGCGCTCAAGCAGCAAGCTGGCAGTTACACCTATGCAGGTGCAACGGTGATGCATAACAACGCGCTATACGCATCTGCAAACAGGTTGTTGCAAGCGATGGTGCCTGAGCTAGGGCTAGTTGGCGTGAACAGCATAGACGCCATTTGG
>CAKZJM010000254.1 GCA_936943315.1 uncultured Methylophilus sp.
CCTGGTCAGTGTGGGCGACACCGTCGCCAAAGAAGATTCACTGATTACCGTAGAGTCTGACAAGGCCTCTATGGATATCCCTTCCTCTCTGGCAGGGGTGGTCAAGGAAATCCACATCAAAGTGGGTGACAAAACCAAACAGGGTGCACTGATTCTGACGCTGGATACCGCGGGCGAAGCCGCACCCGCAGAGAAAGTGGCCCCACAACCCACCGCCACGCCAGTCGTCGCCACGGTGACAGTGGATGAAGCCAAGGTAGCCATTCCAGAACCTACCCGCCCGGTGGCAGAGGTTCCACAAGTGATACAGCCCCAGGCAACGCCTAACCCGGTGGCGGCCAGCACGGTAGCCAGCAGTGGCAAACTAGCGCATGCCAGCCCTTCCGTACGCAAGTTTGCGCGCGAGTTAGGGGTGAATCTGTCACTGGTGAAAGCCAGCGGCCCTAAAAATCGCATTCTGCAAGCCGATGTGCAGGCGTATGTTAAAGGTGAGTTGTCCAAACCACGTACTGAAAGCATCAGTACTGGTGGTGGTTTAAGCACTTTGCCTATGCCGGTGATTGATTTCAGCCAGTTTGGCAATATTGAAACCAAACCGCTGTCACGGATCAAAAAACTGTCTGGTGCCAACCTCCACCGCAACTGGGTCACTGCCCCGCATGTGACACAGTTTGACGAAGCCGACATCACCGATCTGGAAGACTTCCGCAAGTCCATGCTGGCTGAAGCGGAAAAACGTGGCGTGAAACTAACGCTGCTGGCTTTCCTGATGAAAGCCGTCGTCAACGCATTGCGCACCTACCCTAACTTCAATGCATCCCTGTCACCAGAAGGCGACAGCCTGATTCTCAAGCAGTACTACAACATCGGTTTCGCCTGCGATACGCCAGACGGCCTGGTGGTGCCTGTCGTGCGTGATGTGAACCAGAAAGACGTGATGGACATCGCCCGCGACCTGGCTGACCTTTCAGCCAAAGCACGCGAACGCAAGCTCAAGGTAGAAGAGATGCAAGGCGGCTGCTTTACTATCTCCAGCCTGGGCGGTATCGGTGGCACCATGTTTACGCCTATCATCAACTGTCCTGAAGTGGCGATTTTGGGGGTTTCCCGTGCGGCCATGCAGCCAGTCTACAACAAAGACACTGGCGGCTTTGATCCACGCCTGATCATGCCTTTGTCATTGTCTTATGACCATCGCGTAATCGACGGTGCCGATGGCGCACGCTTCACCAGCCACCTGCGTGTGATGCTGAGCGACGTCAGACGCTTGTTGCTCTAATTCAATCAGAGTATAAAAACAAAGGGCGCTGGCGGCGCCCTTTGTTTTTTAAGTCAGCTTGAGTGGCATGAAATCGCCACCCTCGATCAATGCCTTACCTTCTATAGACCACTGATAGACGTAAATCCATACAGATTCCATTACGACGCCACCCAAGGCTTGAATACGGGTTGAGATGCGTTGATATTCGGTGGGCGATGCATGTCTGGGACTGCATTCCTCATAGTCATCCAGGGCTTCTAGAACGGCTTTATCTCTTAAGCGGTAAACCTCGCCGTAGATGCTGTGATGTGGCTGCTCTGAAGCCACCGCGCCGGGATAAAAGCTGATCTGGTACAACTGCCCCTGAAACCGGCCATCAGTCACATATTCCGCGTGCTGGGATAGATACACTGCCATCGGATTGGAATGTCCCTGCCGCAGGGTGCCATAGACAAATAACAGGTCAGACATCGCTTTAGAACAATGCGAGTTGCGGATGGTGAGAGGATGGCCGCCATTCATCCGGCACTTTAAACAAGTCAGTGCGGAATCCCAGCCGCTCGCCTGACATCCCCAGCTTCTGGCAACTGAGCTTAAAGCGGTGCGCCAGCAGATCTGCAAACACGCCCTCGCCACGCATGCGCTGGCCAAAACCACTTTGATAGTCTTTGCCGGCGCGGCTTTGCCTGACGATGCTCATGACATGACTGGCCTTGAGTGGGAAATACTGTTGCAACCACGCCTGAAATAAATCGCTTAGCTCATGCGGCAAGCGCAGGAACACATAGCCGGCTTTACGCGCACCTGCCGCATGCGCCCTTTCCAAAATTTGCTCCATATCGCCATCAGTGAGTGCCGGAATCACAGGCGCGACCATGACGCCGGTGGGAATGCCTGCTTCGCTGAGTTTACGCAGGGTTTCAAACCTGCGCTCTGGCGCCGCTGCGCGAGGTTCCAGCCGTCGGGCTACTTGCCTGTCCAAGGTAGTGATGCTGACGTAAATACTGGCCAGCTGTTTGGCAGCCATGGGTGCAATCAGGTCAATATCACGCTCTACCAGTGAAGACTTGGTGACCAGGCTGAATGGATGATTGGCTTCGCTGAGCACCTGGATAATTTGACGGGTGAGCTGATATTCACGCTCTATAGGCTGGTAGCCATCGGTATTCATACCTAGCGCAATCGTTTTACACTGGTATTTAGGATGCGCCAGTTCTTTTTTGAGCAAAGCCACCGCGTCGGCTTTCATTAACAACCGCGATTCAAAATCAAGCCCAGGCGACATGCCAAGATAAGCATGGGTAGGACGCGCGTAACAGTAAATGCAGCCGTGTTCACAACCCCGGTAAGGATTGAGGGTGCGGTCAAACGGCAAATCGGGCGATTGAATGTAGTTAATGACCGATCTGGTCGCATCCAGCATGACTTCGGTGCGTAATGGCGGGGCCTCTTCATCAAGGCTGCCCCAGCCATCATCTAGCGACTCGCGTGTGTGCGGGTCAAAGCGGCTGACCTGGTTACTGCTGGCCGCTCGACCTTTATAAATAAGAGGTTTTTCGTTCATAAGGGCACATCTATAAACTCAACTTCCGTCGCGATACGGCGTTGCTCATATAGTGGGTTAAGCAGGCAATTCGCAAAGCGAATGCTCGCAAAAATTTCTCCTCACATATCAACTATATGCAGCGTCCAAATTTTTTAATCGCGCCTTGTCTGGCTTAGCAATTTGAATTTATAGAAGCGCCCTTAACACATCATTCCTGAAAAAAGGCCTTTGACAAATGCTATTCGTTGTTGTTTTTACCCTGCCAAAACCTTGCGTTGAAAAAAGTGAAAGCCATGATCAGCGTTTTTCCGAGATCCATTGGCAAGCCAGCGCGCTCCAGTAAGGCAGCGACTGTAAAGCCAGCATAGAGACCCACAGCTGGGCATCCAGATTGCTAATGCCGCGGGCATATATCATGGCTGCCGCACAAAGAAGCAGGGATATCAGAATCGTTAGCTCTTCTTTGATAGGGGCGATGAGCTGCCAGTTACTGAGCTTGGCCTTGGTTTTATTGGTGACAACAAACACGCCTGCCTTATGTGTCAGGCCACTGATAATCCCCCTGGCAATTGCATGCGATAAGCCGAGACTGGCCAGTGAGGCGCCAAAGATATCCATCCAGCTGCAGTGCATGGTTTTGCGGTAAAGCACCGGCCCTAAGACGGCCTTGATAGCCAGGAAACACAAAATAGGCACAATCATGACCACTACCGGCAAACTGAAATGTTTAGGGAAGGCCAGCATGGCGATAGTCCAGCCGATAGAGCCGATGGTAAACATCAGTTGCAAAGCCTCGCCAAACCAGCCAAACCAACCGGTCAGGAAGTGGTAGCGCTGGCTGAAGTTCAAGGTAGACTTGCCTATCAGCTTGGGCATGTGGTGCTTGAGAATCTGCATGGCACCAAAGGCCCAGCGGTTACGCTGTGACTTGAGAGCCTTGAAGTTGGCCGGGGTCAGGCCACGGCCAAAGGTTTCATCGATATAACGCAACTCCATATTGTTTTCGAGCAAGCGCAAACCGAGTTCGGTATCTTCGCAAATACACCATTCTGACCAGCCACCCAGGGTTTGCAGTGACTGACGGCGGATCAGCGTCATGGTGCCGTGCTGAATCAAGGCATTGCGCTCGTGCCTATGGTGCATGCCGATACGGAAGAAACCTTCAAACTCCCAGTTACACATGCGGTGGAAGAAATGGTTTTCCCACTCACGGTGCGCTTGCGGTGCCTGCACCACGGCCACCTGAGATTCCTGGAAGTGTGGTACCAGATCTGACAGCCAGTCAGGCGTGACCACATAATCAGCATCCACCACGCCAACCACCTGCGCATCAGGATGCGTTTTATCCAGCGCAAAATTCAGTGCGCCGGCTTTAAAACCAGGCCACGAAGGCAAATGATAGAAGTGGAAGTTATCCGGCATGGTTGCCATATAGGTTTCCAGCGGTTTCCACTTGGCTTCGTCTTTGGTGTTGTTATCCACCACAATCACTTCGTAACGCGTGTAGTTAAGCTTGCGCAGGCTATCAATGGTGGCAATCACCATTTCTGGCGGTTCGTTGTAGCACGCCAGGTGAATAGAGACGAATAATTCTTGATCTGCCGGTAAGGGCTGCGCACGTTTAAACAAGCGACGCCATTGTGGCTTGAACATCACTTCACTGAATTCGGCCGCGTAAATCATCAGCACCATGGAGGTCAGTGCAATCCCCAAAATCAGGCCAATCAGTACGACAAAATCACGTAATGTGTAGTAATAATCGCCAGGTAAATTCCATGCAATAGTCAAAGTCGTAATACAGGCCTGGAACAATACAGCCATGGAT
>CAKZJM010000255.1 GCA_936943315.1 uncultured Methylophilus sp.
GTCTTCGATCAATGCAATGGCTTCAATCACCGGCACGGTTAAAATCACGGTCGACAGCGTGGCCCCCAGCGCAATATTCACCACGGTCTGCATGCGGTCACTCACAGCCGCTTTTAATGCCGTTAAAACTTCAGGGCTGGCGGCAATGATGGCGACCACGATGGCAGCCACAATGGGCGGCACGCCGCTGCCTGTCAAACCCGCATCCATATGTTTGCTCATCTCTTCAGACAGGAAACCAATGGTAATGATGCCCGCCAGAATGTAAAGAATGGAAATTTTGACATTGGCACTGATGGCCTTGGGCACCCCAGAATATGCATTGGACTGATGCTGGTCACGGTAACTGAAATAGTTACGGTGGCGGCCGGTTTGCATCTTTAAAAACAGCCCATAAAACACACTCATGGTGACGATGGTAAACATTGAATACACCCGCCAGTGTTCAGGTGGCAAAAAAGCCGGCATGACCATGGAAATACCCAGCGCCGTCATGATCATGACGATGTAGGTATTGCCGGAGTTGACGTTGTACTCCACTTCGCCATATTTGATGCCACCCACAATGGCGCACAAGCCAAGAATCCCGTTGATATCCAGCATCACTGCCGAATAAATCGCATCCCTCGCCAGCGTGGTCGATGAAGTATGGCTGAGCATCATGACGATAATGACCACCTCAATCACCACCGCACTGATGGTGAGTATCATGGTGCCATAAGGCTCTTTAAGCCTTTCTGCGACGTATTCCACCTGAAAGGACAGCTGAAACGCCAGATTGATTATCAACAACACAAACAGGATGGAAATCACCAGCGATTCCGGCTGGCCAATATGCATGACTTTGTCAGCCTGGGCCAATGCCAGGTAAGCAATAATGGAAATCAGCAGGGACAACAGGCTCTGAGGTGGTTTTTCTGCAAGCATGCATTTATTTTGTGATCAATGAATAAACATCTTAACAGAGAGCATGGCAATCTGTTGCGGTTTGCTAGTGGTTGATCACGACAGAGCAGGTCATGCCGGCCACCAGCGCCATGTTTGCCGGAATCTGGTCCAGATGTATGCGCACCGGAATGCGCTGCGCCAGGCGCACCCAGTTAAAGGTCGGATTGACGTTGGCCAACAAACGGATATCGGTCGGGTTATCGCGGTCAGTGATGCCGTGGGCGATACTTTCCACATGGCCTTTGAGCTTCGCATGACTACCCAGCAGCTGCACTTCGGCCGGGTCACCTACCTTGATCATGCTGAGCTTATGTTCCTCAAAATAGCCGTAAACCCAGAATGAATGCTGGTCAATGACCGCCAGCTTGGCAGCCCCTACCTGGGCAAAATCGCCAGGGCGGACCAGCAGGTTAGACACCCAGCCATCGACCGGCGAACGGACCACCGTCCGCTCCAGGTCGAGTTTGATTTTTTCTACCTGTGCCACAGCAGCTTCATATTCGGCTTTGGCGGCCAGCGCTCCCAGGTCAGTATCTTCGCGGTTTTCGCGTGAAATCACTTCATCATCCAGATGTGCACGACGGGCCGATTGTTGTTGTTTCATCTCCCACATCGACTTGCGCTGCTGCACCATCGCCTTGGCCTCGGCCAGGGCATGCTGGTAATGCATGGTATCAATGCGGAACAACACCTCGCCTCGATGCACATACTGGTTATCGTGCACTGGCACCTCCGTGACCAACCCGGCCACATCAGGCGCAATATTCACCACATCTGCGCGCACGCGGCCATCGCGCGTCCATGGGTAGTCGGTATAGCGCACCCACAAGGTGTAGGCCAGCCACCCAGCCGCCACGGCGATGGCCAGTGTGATCCCTTCCCTCAATATGCTTTTACCTGCCTTAAACCAGATGCCTTGCGCCTGCATAACCAGCCTTTCAATACACCATTAAACCAAACACGGAAAACAATCCAAAAAACAGCGCCACCCGCAACAGGGCCGGATACCAGACCAGGTCATAGATGGCCCATGCCGCCAGCCATTTATCCAGCAGCCAGATCGCGGCGGCCGCCAGTAAAAAAGCCACAAACAACGTCGGCACATGCGCGTCCAGAAAAGCAAATTCACGCGGAATCCATTCATGCAGCATGTGCAGCCTCCTTTAACAATGGCGTACTCGCCAGCGTTTCCTCAGCGATCACCAGCCGGATAAAGTGCAATTGGGTGATTAACTTTTGTGCCTGTGACGGCGTTAATGCATCAGCGTATTCTCCGCCTTGGACCCAGGCCAGAAAGTGGTCTAGCCACTGCAACACCTGCTGCTGACTTTTGGGCCCAGGCCTTTTGTAGTCATGCGCGATCAACACCAGGGTGTGTTGCAACAACCGCTGGGCTTGCGCAGCCAAGCCGCTTGAGAGCGTACGCAAGGCCATCACGGCATGGCCTATTTCCAGCGCGGCACACAAGGCCTCGACCATACACACACGCTCAGCCTCTTGAGGCCGGTGTATATTGCCCGAGCGCTGGATCAAATCACGGGCACGCATTTCAAACGCAGTTGACGTCAGGCCTGGGTCTAGGCAAGCATCGACAACCAGTTGCCGCAATTGGGCGAAAACGCGTGTGTTGGCCCATGGGCTGGCAGTATAGTCAGTGAGGGCGAACAGGATGCCAGACACGCCCAGTGCGATCATGAGGGCAATAGAGTCATTGAAATATTTGACCGGGTTATCGCCCAGGGCCTGGTTAAAGCCGACCATTAAAAAGTAGGCAATCCCCAGCCCAGCACCTACCAGCGCGGTCGCCGGTCTCGCACTCAGCCACGCCGTCAGCAAAATGGCCGGGGCAATGACGATGCACAGCATCACATAATCATGTGCCCGAACACATTGCTCAAATACACCAGCGCAATCCCCAGCACCACACCCGCCGCAAATTGCCGTAAGGTCGCCATGGGTGCAGGGCTGCCAGCAAACAGGGTGCTAGTAATGACGCCCAGCGTCATGGCCAGGATGCCGGAGGGCCAGTCCAGGGTGATCCAAATGGCGCCCAGCAGCAACAAAGTGAACGCGCCTCGTGCACCTGCGATCGCCACCGGCAGCCAGTCGATCTGCATATGCGCTGTTTCTGCATTCCATGCACGGTCATTACTCTGGCGCAAAGAGAGTGGCGCCACCAGTAAGACATAGGTGTTGAGATAGGCCGCCAACTCTGTTGCCAACCGTTGCAATAACTCAGCCCCGGTTTCAACCTCCAGCGTATTTACCCTGGGCACTGTAGCCAAAGCGTGTAACTGCTGTCGATGCAAGAGATCAAAGCCTTGCAGGTAAGCCGTCACAGCCTGTTGCAAGCGCGCCAACTCCTTCACGTCGTTGACCGGACGTCCGTCGATCAGGATGGCCTCTGACAGGGGCTGCATCAACGCCGTTAAAGCCTCAGCCTCTGGCCGTTGGCCTAGTCTGAGCAAACGCTGCACTAGCCGCTGGAACACGATATACGTGGTAGACACCGCCATAAACTGCATATTGAGCTGATTGATCGTAGTGCCATGCCACCGCGCCTCATCGGTTTCAAATTGCGCCGATGCGCGAAAAGACTCCAGCTGATAGAGGTCTTGCATAAACTTGAGGAAGGGCTGGTTCAGGCCAGCGGGTGCACCAGCCCCCATTAACAGGCTGAAGTCGCGGAACTTGCCGCGCACGACCGCCTGGATGTTCTCCCACAAGCGTTGCGGCAAAATGAGCTCACTCACCAGCGTGGCACTTAACAGCCCAACGCCGATTTCAGACAGGCGCGTCGATGCGATCTGGAAGGTATGCCAAGGCGTGAGCGTGGCCGGCAAACCGACGATGCATAAGGTATACCCAGCCAGCACAAAACCATAAGACTGGAAATTGCGGGTGACCAGCGACCCCGCTGTGCACAGGCCTATCCAGAGTGCCGCCGCCATAAAAAACGGAAAACGGTCTTGTGCAAACCAGGCGACCAGCAACATGGAAAACAGGATACCGATCACCGTGCCAATCAGACGGTAATAACTTTTGGTAATCACCATACCGGAACGGAAATGCATGACGATCACCACCGTGAGCAAGGCGGTTGCCGGTTGGTCCATTTCCATTTTCAGGGCCAGCCACAGCGCCAGAAACGCCGCCAGCAGGTATTTGAACAAATAAGCAATCAGGGGGAAATCTTGCCGGTACCAGTCAGCGCCAGCCTGTTGCAGGCAAGCAAATACCCCTCTCATGGCCTGGTTAATGCAGCGCTTGTGCGGTGTACTCAGCATCCATCACCCCTCCACCCAATGCCAGCATCAATGTGGCATACGCCTCCAGCCGGATAGCCTCTTGCTCTACCAGAATTTCTTTTTGTTGCAGCACCAGCGCGTTGGTTTGCAAACTGTCGAGCAGATTACTCAAGCCTGCCCGGTAGTTTTTAACCGCCAGCCTATGCGCCTGCTCTGACTTTTCCAGCGCCTGTTGTGTATTACCGGTTTCACTTGCCACCGTGCTCAACACTGAAAGCTGGTTAGAAATCCCTTCCAGCGCCTTGAGAATCGTCGCGTTGTAGTCCTCCACCGCCATATCGTAGAGGGCCGTTTCGGCAGAGAGGTTGGCACGGCGTTTGCCGCCATCAAACATGGGCAGGGAAACCGCCGGGCCGAGGTTACC
>CAKZJM010000256.1 GCA_936943315.1 uncultured Methylophilus sp.
TGAGTGACCAGCTAAATAAAGTAGCTAAGAAAGATATTGTAAGCTTATATGAGTCATTTGGTGATCTACGAACAGACCTTGCTCACAATGCAAGTCTACCGAATAGCAGTTGTGACGATATCATAAAAAATCTTTCCGATCTCAAGCAGTTCGTTGCTTGTATTGATAAGATACTCTTTTCAAACTATTCAAAAATTATTGGCGTTAGTAATTGGAAAACTAAACTGTGCTAAGCGCTGAAACAATTAAAAAGCTACTAAGTGGCTACTAATGTAAAGAAGTGTATAAAATAAAACGGCTCCCATCTCTGGAAGCCGCTTAGGTATTGGTGGTGAAAGAGACCACTAAACACCATTTGTAATGCAATGATTTAAATCACTATTTATAGTTAAATAAATCTCACATACCCCAAAAGTTACCCCAGCCACTGTAACAGTCAGCTCGAATTCTATCATTGAACAAGCATCACTATATGTTAATCACTTGCTGTTGACGATCCAGGCATTGTTGTATGCGCGTCTTAAGCGCTTGGCTTGCGCCAAAGTGATCAGCAATGCTTATGATTTGTTGATGAGCGGTTTCCTGAATCACTCTGATGATATTGCTCGCCTCATTGGTGCTGAGCCCAAAGTGGGGCGCAGTATTCAGTGCTAATTGTAAACTGGATGTGTGATTGCCTGGCGTGATGGCGAGTTGCTGATAGCCTAGGTTTGTGAGTTGCATCACCACATCAAATGCTGGGGCCAGTTTGTACTGGCCATGACTTACGTGCAACATGCCATGGTTTTTCACGTGATCGTCTGTATTATCTACAATCAGATTGAAAATCATTCTTCTATATAGCTGATCTAGGTCGTGCTTCGGGTTGATTGAAAGCTTGCGTATGCTCTGTGCAAACTCAATATAACTGCCGCCATCACTTTCATAAGGTGCATTTAAAAGTGCCGAAGCAGAAAGGTAATGTATCCGGCGTTCATGATGAATCTCGCCCTCACGGTCAAAGCGTTTAATTAGGAGTGCATGTCCATGGGTGATTTTTTCAAGGTGGGCAGGAGAGACTTCAATCCCACATAGTTCAGCAAGTTTTAATAAGCATATCTCCAGCAATTCCACATCATGGTCATCGCCTTGTGCAGGGAATTTTGTAATCCATCGTTGATTGTCATGTACAAAGGTCGCTTTTGGTCTCGCACCGCCAAGCGTTCCGCCGCGCTGAAGTAATCGGCGCATTTCTGGTGTGACTTCCATTGAAAGCTCAAGCATTCTGACCGCAGCAGACATCTCCTCTAGGGTAATTAAAGTGGAGTCAGGGTTGGATGCCTCTAACGGGAGGGTTTCACTAAAACACATGGCCCCTACTCGATCTGTGTTTGTGAGTAGCAAAGCATCAATATCATCCAGTGTGCGGCCGTGTTGTGCCTCCAGCACCCTGCGACCCCAGCTATCCGGCAGTGCATCGCGGAGAGTCAGGGGCAGGGCTCCTCCATCCCTGATCCGGCGCTCAGGTAATGTGATAATCGCACTATTCAAAGGCATGAATTCATTATTTAAGGCAATTGCATTAGGAGAGGTGAGGTATTGCGTACCATACGCATACTCTCCTGACTCAATCACGCCTCTGCGCGCTATCTTGAGCAGGCCTACCGGTGTGGGCGCCTGGCCAGGTTCATGTGACAAGCCCACATAAATCCTGCGATCAGAAGTTTCGCTCATCATCTGAGATGATTCCTGCTGTTGGTTTAGTTTTAGACTTTCTTACGCGAATCGTTGAATTCGCGCTCAAAGGCACTGGTGCCAGCGCATTTAACGAGTCAATCTGACCAAAGAGCCACAAAGCATTGGCCATGATGCCAATACTCGCTGTTGGCTTACCTGCCTCAATCGCTCGGTAAGTGTTCTGAGAGCAAAAGAGCCTGTCTGCCATGTCTTTGATCGTCCACCCCTGAGCCACGCGATTCGCACGAATTCGGAGACCAAGGTTCTCTAAAGACTTAAGCGTCTCTGGGTTTGCACTAACAATTGAGTTTGAGTTTTTAGGCATCAATAAAATGATATTAAAAATACTTAATGTTCATTTTATTGAATATGATTTTAAAATCAAGCCAATTTCCCAGGTGACATGATATTGCTCTGATTAAGTGATATTTTGTTGGATTTATAGCACTTTTAGATTGAGTTCTCGATGCCAGCAATAACACTACATGCAATTTGGTACTTATCCATCAATTTGCGGAGCCGCTTACTCAAGCAAATTGTGTGTTAAGTGCAATGTTGCAATCGGCAGGGGGCCACCTTTGGTGGGGCGTTGCGTTCAGCAAAAGCCCACTCAGCAACGTGCTGAGTGCCGGGGGGAGCCGCAGAATGCGCACGCCCAAGCGAGTGCATGACCGTGTAGCGTCGAGTAAGCACAGCGCACCGAGACCAAGCGGCCAGCGGGGGGCAGAGCCCCGCCTCGTCAACGCCCTTAAGGGCGCTTGACTTCCCTCTGTTGAGAGGGCCCGTGCAGGGCAGTCGTAGACCGGGAAAGCCTTCGGCTACGAAGCGATTTCACGCTCGCAAGAGAGGGAAGTCAAGCGCACGCGCGCGCAGACGAGGCCCACGAGGTCGTCATATCGACCGCTGTAGTTTGACGACCACTCGTCAAACGAGAAGGCGTTTCAAAAGTCATCATGAATGGCGTACAGCCAGTCAAATCAAGGGTTGCAGCCCTAGCTGCTGGTCGGCAGGACCACCCTGGATGGTGATGATTTTTAAAACGCAATACAAATAAAATTGAGAACGTGAGCGTACATGGTTAGATTGCAAATCGTCATAGTAAATTGACGATCAATTTGACGAAGACGCTCAGGCTCATTTCAGATCGGTATTGGAGATCTATCAACAATGAGCAAGGCTTGCTTGGTTGGCCAGAAATCGGTTGATTCTTTTCAACGAAGTCTCCCAAAGCCTGATGTCGTTCTTAAATCAAAGGCTCATCATCGCTACATAAGAAAATGATTTATTACCTTCTCTATTTCTTATGACTCTCTTCTTGGCAGCGCTGGCGAAATGACCACCAGGCCATTGCCATTGCAAATGCAGCTAGCAAGGAGAACGCAATATACATTCCGGTTATCATACTCATGTGTAATTTCCTTCATTATTGTGAATGTTGATGAAACAATCGTGTTTCAGGAATCATCTTCAAGAATTCACTATTGACCGCGCATGATAGGAATGATCTGGCACTGGTCTTGAGTAGGTGGAGCCAGTCCAAAATCGCGCAAAAAATCGACCGCTCGTAATCTGGATACATGTATCACCTCGTAGACTGTTAGAGGATGAAAGTCATCATCAAACGTTTCGCACCTGATCTCACGCTCCAAACCATTTGCACGAATGACTTGGACTAACCCAAGTTTGGGATGATGAGCAAGGCTGCCCCGAGGGCAGTTTCTGGATTCAAATCGATATGCTTCACTCATTTACTTACCATGCAGAAAACATTTATCTACTGAGGCAGACGCTCGTTTTAGCCATATCAAAAGCGAGGCCGTCGAGCATTCGTATCGGCCAATAATTTACCTAGTGATGAATTGCAGTTAATTAAAAACGCATGCAGTGAAAACAAAATTGACCATGCAATTTTGTTTTTAATTAGTCAGGCTCAGTCAGGAACGAGTCGAGTAAATTTGGGTGAAGCACTTAATTATTGGTAAGGACTGAACGGGGCGGCTATACATTTAACTTGCATAATAATTACAAACCAAATGACCGTTGTTGATATTACTGCAAGTTAACTGATGGATGCAATCGGATGAATAAAGGTTAGCGCTGAGTAGTAATCAGGGTTTCAACAATCGGGATTGGATTTACCTTCATGTGCTTGCAAAGCTCAATAAACTCAATTAAATCCAGCCTTCGCTCTTTGTTCTCAATCTTGGCAATAAATGATTGAGGTTTACCCATGCAGGCAGACAGTTCGGCCTGTGTCATGCCCTGTGTCTTGCGACAATCCACTAACTGTTTGATGAGTTTTGCATAATTGTCGGTATAGGTGGATTTAGTCATCGCCATCACTGTTAAAAACAATCAGGCTTGAATAAATAATCCCATTTGAGGATAATCCCAAAATGGGATATTTTGATTGTTAAAGAGTCGATAACTTGTAATGTCTTTGCGATGGTTATCTAGAGAGGGATGAAATGCGTTGTGTTAGCCTGGCGATATTATTTTTACTTTTGTCTGCGTGTACTCAAAATGTTAAAGAGAGTAGTGCAGAGGACATTCGAGTGGATGGTTTAGCGAACGGTACGCCTCAGTCGGTCGCTAGAATAATGATTAAAACCTGGAAGAAAAATCCAAAGAACATGTTGGAAGTGCTCTGGACCGCGAGAATCATCAGCCTGGATGGTCAGGCTTTACCGAAAAACAAAGGGACCGAAGTTTTGCAAATGGAGCCCGGCAAGCACACGATAAGCATCGCCTATACCGTTGAAAATGAGTTTGAGCCAAACCAAAAAAATAGATCAATCAAGAGCACCTGCCAAATTGGAAATATTGAGCTAGATGCAGGTAAGCTTTACTACATCAATACTGTAACGAGTCACTCCCCAGATACTTGTTCGATCAAATACGGGGAGACTGAACCCATGCAAATGTATAAACATTAAAAGAGTAAATTCATATTTGATTTACTAGGCCAAAGTGTAACAATGCAAGATGCTACAGGCATAAAATGTAACCAAGATTTGAGGATTGGTAGATGAAGACGGTTGATTTCATTATTGAGCAATGTTCGCAGACAAAACTGCTCGTTGGATATATTCCAGGGGTCGCTGGAGCACACTCTCAAGGACAGTCTGCTGAGGCGCTTGTTGACAACTTGAAAGAGGTTTGCGAGTTGCTTGAGTTTAGCGGTGTGCAACTCGTCGGCAAGTTTGATGGGTCTACATATCAGCTTCAAGTGTAGAAATGATGGGCACGATGCGCCCCTGTCGATCTAGCTGACCGCATAGTTCAGGGTAAGAGCCTGCCCAATGACTATCTGAGTAGAATGGGTGAGCGCCGAAGTCAAAAGACTTCCATTGCATTTTGTTAAGTTTTATATCTGTATTATCAATTGCATTCACTATCGACAGGAAATTATGTAAATTGTACTGAGAGTCATCCCATTCCCAATGCCGCCTTTGAGGGCTCAGCACTTTATGAATTGTGCTAAATAATAAAAAATTATCTGGCCTCCAGTTTTTGGGTTTGCAACTAGCGATAACTCTCCCGATTTTTTGAAGTTCTTCCTCCGAATCAAATAAATACAGCAGATGTATATCCAGATTTTGATAGCCTTCCAGTATCTGCAAGTAACGTGGCTTGCTCTTTTGAGTGCATTCAAGTTCCACGCAAAAAACATTTTTCTTGCCCGCACTCACATGAATGAGGAAGTCTGGCTGAGGCTTTCTTTCAGTTTGAACATAAGTCATAAAAGGCGGAATTTGCCCAAGGCTGATCTGATGTACCGTGTAAATGGCTCTGAATTTCTGGATTTTAAGATTATGTCTCAGCTGTTCCAAACTGCCGATTTTGCTCGGCTGAAACGTTTTTATTGGGCCTTCTCTTAGAAAGAAAACATTTCTAAGAGCATCAATGCCTTTGGGGGTGATGCCACAAAGACTGATATGCCGATTTGTGCTTTGCATAACATGGTGGATTTTTAACAAACTCTCATCTTCCATCTTTTTACATAGGCGATAGGCTTGCGAATAATCACGCTCAAGGAGTAATGAAATATTTGCAATAGTGGTGAAAGTCTCCTCGACCAAAAAGTGCAGCAATCGAGTCCGAAGCATCTCATTTATTTTGATTTTTTCCTGCCAAGTCATTTCTGGTATTAAAGATTTATTCATTACTTATCTTTCCGTAAGGTTTCATGCATTTTTTGAATATGTTTTTTCAGTTCAACGGGGTTAGGTTTGTGTGTGGATTTTGTAACGTGCTCGCTAAATTTTTCTGCGAGTAATTTTTCGCGTTTTAACGCAACAGCAATTCCAGCTTCAGGTACAAACCTGCCTGTCTCTGAGCTCTTTATTAAACTGCGTAGATAGCTAAGTGGCGCGCCATGAACTTTGTTTTGTATGAGTCTGGCGGCTAACTCATCAAGTATTTCTTGGGCTGTTGAGGCATCGGTTGCGGATAGTAACGTTTCAGCAATTTCACATTCTTTTGATGAGAGTTGTGTGGGGAAAACGTACTCTCGCTTAATTGAGAGCTCTGAATTTGGTAGTGGTTGTTGTAGTTTATTATTGATATACCCTTGAGTTTGAAAACCCTTAGGCTCTGAAAATGCATCACTCGGATTTTCTGACATATCTATTTGCCGAGCATCAGAAAACCTATCGTTCGGCTTGTTTGACAGTGAGGCTTCTACTGCCCAGATATCAGGGTGATTTAATACCCACTGTTTACCAATAATTTGTCCCGCTTTATACGTTCTTTCTGATTGCCTACTCAGTGCCGCCGCCTCAGCTGTGTCAATTTTCTTCGTAACGATTTGTAGTGCCCCATAATGTTTTAGCTCTCTCACGTAGCTACGCAATTGAGTTATTCCGCCTGGTGATAATGAAACGATATGGGACGCATAAAATGACCAATTGTTAGGAAAATCCCACAACATGCAAAATAACCCTCGAGCTCCAAAACTCAAGCGTTTGTCGCGTAAAACCGATCGTTTTAACGGCTTGGCAAAGGCCGTTTCATCACCGTTGCGGGTAATAAAAATTGGACCACTCATTTTTGGCTCTGAGCATCATTTAACGCGCTGCGTAATTGCCCCACATTCCATCCAGTGACGCGAGGGGATAGTTTTTTGGGAGAGGGGATGCGACCTGATTGAACACCACGCCAAATGGTTGCAGAGCTGCATGCGTAGAGTTTTAGTAATACCGGCAGTCTTACAAATGCTGAGTCTGGGAGTAAATCAAAGTCTTGAATTGATTCTTGATATTTCATGTTGATGCATCCTGTTGCTTGTTGAGTCAGGTTGCATCGTAATGACTGATTTTTCAGAAAAATCTAAAATGAAATTTTATTTTTTTCATTTTAAAGCGACGGAAGGCCAGTTTGCCTAATAAGAGGTAATAAAAAAACCTGAATTAGAATTCAGGTTTCAATATTTATAAGTGAGACTTTGTTAGGTCAAAAAATGCTCTAACCTCGAAGTCTATTAGACTTAAATGCCCGCAATATCAATGCGCTTTAAAACTTTATGCAATTTTCGAAATTACTAGACCAGGAAATCTATTTTGCATTTTCAAGATAAATTCTGGAGTGTTGGTTATACCCCAGTTGCGAGCAACGTAATAACCAGCGCTGTTGTAAGTTAGCTCAGCTTCTTTGGTGTGGCGATATTTTGAATAACGCTTTTCGGTGTCTGTCATCTCATCAATCACTTTAAGCAGCCTAAAGCTGCAAGACACATCCTCTCTTAAAAAATTAAAAACATCAGCGTCAATCAAGCCATATTTTTTAAGTAGCATGACTGTAAAAAATCCAACGTCAGACTTTTTAAAGCCAGATTCAAAAATTTCATCGTTGTAACTAATACTATAAGTCGAGCGGTCCTTTTCAGAGCCTTTTGAAATGCGTTCTTCTCTTCTTTTTTGCTTCACTTCAATTTGGTATGCTTCTGCTTCAGGAAGGGGAATGATTTGCTCGGCACTTAAAATAAGCTGTTCATTTAGCTTATGCAACGATAAGCGCATGCAAGTGATATCAAGTTCTCTTTCATTCAACCACAGTACCGAGGTGGTAATTTCTTTAGAGAAGTTTGCAGCAGCCAAGATAATTCTTACATTACTAGCAAAGTCTTCTTCTTTGGGAGAATCCCAACCAAAAAAAGCACATAGCTGTGATTCAACATCATCATTCGGCAGATTGTTATTCGTTAGAAATTTGCTGTATGTTGACTTGAGTTGCTCCCAGGTCATGTTTGAGATCATGGCGGCATAGCGGATAGCTTGCAATTCCATATGGCCACCATCTTCAGTGCGTTTAAGCTCGATAACTACTAAATTTGCATCCCGATCCACGGCGAGAAGATCAATTCTTCTATCGCTGCCATCCCAGTCGCCAAACTCTTCAGAAACCACCATCACATCATTTGCAATCACTGATATGTTGTTACGTAGCAAGCGTTGCAGGTCTCTACGCTCCCAAATGTATTCCTCTTGAAATGAGGTGGGTTGTAGAAGATTTAAACCATCTGCACTGAGTTGATATAAGGCCAATTTACTCCCCTTGAGCTCAATAACTAAGATATTTATAAGTTTATAACCGAGTTGGCAAGTCTCTTCTCGTTACCAAAAGGAGTTGTGTAATAACGCTGTTCAATCCCATACAAAAGCAACTTCAACTCTTCGTCCGAAGAGATGTTGAATTTGCTATTTTGGGGATCGAAGGTCAATTTATTGTCGCAGTAGCCTTGAATGTAAGAGTGAATTTCTGTCTTTTGCGCTTCAGACATTTGATTCAACGTGTTTAACGCCAAACCAATTCGTTTGCGATTAGGTTTTGAAACCTTTTCTTCATTGTAGTCATTAACGAGGTTGATAAAAGGTTGATTTATGAAAACTCCAACTTCCTCTTTTGTTGCTTCTTTATAAAGCTGATCAATATCTTTGAAAATGCTCGTTAAATGAGACAGCTCACGAAATACCAATGTGTCAGAGCCTGGATAGTAAACTGCATCGGGAACTTTATTAATAACTAGCCTTGAGTCAGTTTGTTCAATTTCAGCAACTTCTCCAAACTTTATAACTTTCTTACGGATGAAGAGAGAAGGTGAAATATTTTGAAAGTAAAAGTTTTCGCCCTGATTTGCGAAAATAAACGAAATTTTTGAAAACTGATCCTTGGTTAGGTCATCCCAATCTTTAGAGTCAAAAGCAACTTTGAAAATTTCTGGGCAGAATTCATAAGTCGAGAATGACTCGATTTTAAACCATGAGTCCTCATCAAGGTTGTGGTCGGGATTATAGTTTACACAGGCATCTAGATTAACGTGTAAATCATCAAAAAGCGTTTGATCCGAAATAAGCTTAAAGTACGGTTTTTTACGATACCCCTTAACCTTCGCAAATATATTGTTCAAATTTATTCCCTTTCGATAAAGGTGTAGTTATTAATTCTGTAAGCGGCTGGAATTTCAATATCATCCGGCTTCTTATATTTATGTTTACTAATTAAAAATATAGCAGCGCCTGTTTTTGTCTTTATGTTGTAAAACTCATAACCAAAAACTAAAAACAACGGATTAAAGTACAGCGCTTGAGATAAAAACGTAAAGACAAACAGAACAATGTAAACAAACCAAAGCGTTTCCCAATTGTTTATACCTAAAGCAACAAAAAAATAGCCTAAATAACTCGGCAAGAAACTGTTGTTTGCATGCTCTATGCAATCCACGTCGCCATGTTTAAAGCTGTCTTTACCAAGTCTTGAACTAAGTAAAATACTCAGCCAAGTTAAGATCAACGTTATTAAAGAGTAAAAAATATACGAAACATAGTTGGGTAATCTATAAAGCCAACAAATTTCAGGTAAGAAAACACTTAATGTCTGTTTGTTTTGAACTAGATAAACAATTAGTAGTAACGATGTTGCATTCACCGTGAGTAGAAGTCTAAATAATATATTTAGCATTTTATGGTGACCTGACCGTTCATCAGCATAGGCAGAAGCCAGTCTCGCAAAGAGACCAATTGTTCATTTTCTAGGCTTCTTTGAAAAATCATTTGGTTATATTTAGATACGATAGCATCATATTTTTTCAGAGTAGCTGACTCAGGGTAAACCAGCTCCAAAGAGTGCAGGTCATCTTTTGTGATTGAACCGAAGGTTGTGCCGGCAGAGTTTCTTCTGTCAAAAATCTGTTTAAAGTATTTCATTACGTAAAACAAAAAACCATCAGAGCCAGTTTTGCTATTTAGCGCAGCAAGGCCTCGTCCAATACAGCAATCAACTTTAGCAATATTCATATCACCAACTGGTGCTCGAACGCTCAGCAGAATATCTCCCTTTTTTGCCATACGAGAAGGTGCGGTTGTAAATTGACGCGTTGTTGGAAACAACCATCCAAAGTCAGTTGAGCCTTGGAAAAATACTGTTCCATTACCTTCCTCGTTATAAGACTCGCC
>CAKZJM010000257.1 GCA_936943315.1 uncultured Methylophilus sp.
TGATTGATCGAAATTACGGCACACCATACGTTGTGTACTCAGAAATTGGTGCTGCAACAAGAGTCAGTGGAAGTGGTTGGTATGAGCTGACATTGATTCAAAAGGCATTACGCATGGTTACCTCAGTACAAGGCTGGGTAGATGGTAATGGCAACAGTTTTCAAGTAAATAAAAATATAAATATTCTTTCATTGAGGGGGCCTTGGGCAAGAGGCTATAGCTATCAAGTTGATCAAGATCTATGTGCTGAAAGTTGTAGTCAACTCGGTAAATTCGATTCCCTTCAGCAGGCAGTGGTATTTGACGCTACTGATGAGGAGATTGTCCAATCCAATCCTTCTGGACGCTCTGTCACGCATGTGGCTTGGGCGAAACCAAAGAAGGGCTACAAGTATCAATTAACTGCAGCCACAACTGGTGGGGGTAAGCTCAGGTTTGTGATTCGTGATCCAGAAAAAAATGACTATGTCACTTATGATTCGAAAAGTTTGACCAATGGACAAAGTGTGACTTTTACATGGCCATTGGATAATTATGATATTACAACTATCGCAATCAGCGGTGTTGGGGAACCCTCTACCGTCTCTGGTTCACTGGTTCGCATTGAGTAGTTCACGATCCAATGCAGCGCTTTGAACAAACTGAGAAATTGTTGTTCTGATAAATATTATAATCTTAGCTTAGCACCTCCTACGTTGATGACCTTTGATTTGGTCATCAAGAACTATCCCGAATCCTCTCAGTTGATTATAAATTTATAGTTGGGGCCTCCAATTGGAATAATTCACTCCACTTTGGCCCCAACTAAATCAATATACATCCCCAATCGTTCACTTCGTGGTCAAATTCATCTTTTAAAATGAAGATTTGGAGCCGAGGTTTTGAGTGCTCACAAGTTAGAAAAAAATTCATACTCTCTGGTATGTTTTTTGCTATATACCTTCCTGAATCGATCTTGAAGCTAGGTTATCAAATCAAACTCCCAAACTTGGTCACTTTGTTACACATTTATTGAATATTGTGACAATTTCTGACTGATTTTTTGGTTCCCATTGACTGGTAATTCAAAAAGAAAGCTGGCAATCAATGCATGCCATTCGCGTTGGTGGCCAATCGAATGGCACCTAATCCACTGCATTTAAAACTGGATAGGTACATGACAAAAATATCGTATTAAACACGCTGTATACATGAGGTAGCTCTATGTATCGCATGCTTAACGCGTAAAAGAGGTTGTAAGCCTGAGTCACAATCAGGTGAGTAAGAAAGGCAATGGAGAATGTTTACTTGTTGTTGGCTGCCCTCATGCAGGAGGTATTGTATGAGTGCCCAATTGTCAGTGTGTTAGAAATGGGAAAGTGCATAACGTATGCATGTTACTAGTTCATCAGTGTTAGCGCTAATGGTCCTCTCAAGTGGCTTTAGATATTGCAGCGCTGTTTCACGACTTACTGATTATTTAATTCGTAATCTTTCCTTTCAGGAGTAAATGATGAAAGCATTCAAGAAAGTGTCTTTTCTTACCCAGACTTGCCTTTATTCAGCGTCCCTATTAACAGCCATCAGTGCTGCAGGCGCTGTTGATCCTAATGTTGCAGCAGCAGCCCAAGTACAGGCTGCTGCTGCAACTGCCAGCAGTCAGTTACGTTTGGCGCAATATTATGCAAAACCTTTTGCTAATAACTCTTTGTGGAACAGTCGCCCCATCTCCCCGAGTTTTTCAAACTTTGTAATACCCACTGCGAAATACAATCCGCTGATTGACTCAGGAATATATTCATCAGGCTGTTTCTTTGCCGATGATAAAAGCGGGCCAATGACTGTGAAAGCGATCCCTGGTACAAAGGGGTTGTATGATGCTGATGCGGAAGATTATCAACCTCAGATGGTTATTCCGCATTGGCCTGCAGACTTAGTACCGGCGGCGGGTGGCGACGGCCATGCAGATATCTACGATGTTGCAAGCGGCGTCATTCATTCGTTTTGGAGACTGAAAAACGTCAATGGCGAGTGGACAGCCAATTTGTATGCTTGGTCTCCTATCAACGGAACAGGCTGGGCTGATCCGGCCCACTATTATCATGGAGCGAGAGCAGTGGGTATCGGTGCTTGTGCGGGGATCATCCGTAAGAGTGAGTATGCAAGCAGCGATCCTATCTATCCGCACGCATTAGCCATGTCTCTCGATACGACAGGCGCTGCGCCAGGATATGTGTACCCTGCAACTTCAGCTGATCATTACAGCGGTACTAATACAGGTCAGATTCCAGAAGGTGCATTGGTGATGTTGCCGAGTAGCTTTGATATTTCCAAGATCACAACGCCAGAGCTGATCAAAATTGTGAAGACTTTAAAAGTCTATGGTGCTTATGTCGTAGACGGTAACTATGGTACACCTTTCGTTATTTATGCTGAAACCGGTTCAGGTTTGGATTTGCATAAAAAAGGCTATAACCTAAAAGCCGCCAACGAATTGCATTTGATTCGCCAGTCGTTACGAATGGTGACTTCAGCGAAATCATGGGTGGATGCATCTGGCCAGCCATTTATTCCAGAAAAGAATTTGAATGTGTTATCTATGCGCGGGCCCTGGGGGATCAAGCGTAACAATGTATGGAATAAAACAGACCCTTTACTTGGTAAATTCGATACTTGGAAACAGGCAGTGGTGTTTGGTCCGACAACTACACCTATCGTTCAATCCAATCCGACAGGTAGGTCATTTAGTCAGGTGACATGGGCAAAACCAAAGGCTGGCGAAAAATTTAAACTTACTGCAGTGACAACCGGCGGGGGTAAGCTGAGAGTCATTATGTACGATCAACAATGGAAAACAAAGATTGATACCTATGATATGAACAATGGTCAATCTACGACGTTTGTTTGGCCAACCGGACAGTTATATTTCAGTGTCTATGCTACGAGTGGTGTTGGAAAGAGTTCTAGTGTGAGTGGTACTTTAGTACGCGTTAAATAACAGCTGTAGCCTAAACTTTAGAGCTATGGTGCTTGATTTCGCCATAGCTTCATTGATACCCCACCTTTAGATTAAGGTTTGCTATAGCCGTGAGACGCTATTGTAATCAAAAGGTGGGGACCACCCATCCTACATATTCATTAGCAAGAGGGCGACTCTTGCTAATGAATAGTCCATATTTTATCAAACTCGTGTTCGTATCATTATCAATGCTAAATAGTTAATGCGCCCATCTTTCATTTAGGTATTTCCTGACTGGAACTTCAATAAAGTGGTAACTTAAAGTTGCTATGACGAAAGCGGCTCCGAGTAGTGCAAATTTGGAATATCCCAAATGTATCATCTTGTACAAGGGTTGTTGCCACAAATAAAGTGAGAATGAAATCAAGCCGATTCGAATCAGGAGGGGATGGCATAAATACTTCATTAATACATCTGGCAATTCTTTCACAGAACAGATGGCAATCGCTACGCAAATCGTTCCAAAACTGTATTTAATTGGATCAGGGATGAAATTAAAATTAAGGGCAATGGCGATAGCAAAAGAAATAACGGCAGTGAGTGCATGAACTTGCTTAGCTTGGCCCATGAGTAAAAAAGTAATGGTTCCAATCAGAATCGATGCACTGCGCGTATCACTTCTCCAATATACGCTGTAATAATTTAAATGCTGGATAAATGTCTGCACAGCTCCATTCACCACGAATAATATACAAATTGCGATCAATGGTTTCAGGGGATCAAAACGATATTTTCTAGCCAAAAAAGCAATCAAAGCCAACAGTATATAGGTGTGCTCTTCAATGCATAGAGACCAGATATGGTCTAACACAGGCGAGTGGCCAGCGTAAATGCTGTAATAGTTGTATGTAAAAGTCAGCGAAGAAACGACACTTTGATAGCCGACCAGTAAGTCTGTGTCCGTTCGGCCGAATATCAGCCACATGCTGATGATAAATACAAACAAAGCAGGCCATACACGAGAAATTCGTCTTTTGAAAAACGTCGGCAAAGGCGATGTTTTGATAAACAAAATTTCTGCCATGAGCCGACCACTTAATACAAAAAACATTTCTACGCCAAACCTGCCAGCATTAAATCCGTGAATGGAAAGAAAGTGTCCGATCAGTACACTGAGGATTGATAATCCACGCCAACCATCCAAATAAGTATAACGTTCTGTATGTTTAGGAATGCTCATGCTTCAACCACTCAACTGAACTTGTAAGACTTTCCTGATAAGGCATAAAAGATAATTGGGAGGATATCTTTTGGGCGTCCAGAAAAATATGCTGTTTAAATAGTCTCACCAATGAGGGGGGGAGGGGTTCTGGCAGTTGATTGGCCAATTTTTTTTGGCCGGCTTTTTCGAGTATTTTTTGAGATATTTTAATGGCTGGACTAAAAGCTTTTGAGTCCAGTTTAAGTTGTTGAGGGTGAATGCGTTTCACTGGTGTTGCGCCAATGGCCTGTGCGAGATCAATAAAGTACTGATTCCACCTCGGACTATCTGGAGCAGCCAGGTTGAAGTGCTGAATTTCTCCCGCTCCCAATGGCATTTCAAGGCCTAAATGTATGGCTTTCACCACGTCATCGACATGTACCAGATTACTCCAGCCGTCTCCTGCATTACCGAGGTCACCTAAGCGGAATGCTTCAAGCAACCTGGCAATACGTTCTACCCATTGCACACTGTTGGGGCCATGGATGCAACCAGGCCGGAAAACAATGACCTTTCCGCCTGCCTGAGCATATGCCTGCATATGATTTTCTGCTTCACATTTAGCAGCCGCATACCAATTGTAATCAGGGTCGAACGACGATTGTTCAGTGATGATGCCTTCGCTCGCACCATATACTGACATCGTGCTTAAATGCACAATGGTAGGCTTACCTGCTGCAAGCGCAGCTTGGGTCAAAATTTGCGCGCCAGTGCCTATTGAATCTTTGCTGCCCGCGACGCAATTCACTACCGCGTCAACATTTTGTAATTGTTTGGTTAACTCCGGCAGGTTCATGCTGTCGAGAATGACATGATTCGGAACATTGCTACGCATTCTCCCGCGAGAGGCTGCAATTGATGAAATATCTGTTGTTTGCAAGTGTGTATGTAGCCGACTACCTACATGCCCGGTGGCTCCAAGAATCAATACTTTCATTTAAATTTCCTGACTAGATGATTGAATGCGATGATTTTCCAGCATTTAATGTCTGCGCAATATGATCTGCAAGCCGCAGGCTCATGGCAACAATGGTCAGGGTGGGGTTGGCCTGACTGCTGGTAGGGAAAACAGATGCGCTGGCAATGTAAAGATTATCTACATTATGGAGTTTGCAATTCACGTCCACCACGGATGTTTCAGGGTTTGTTCCCATTCGGGTCGTGCCAATGTGGTGACCACCATAAGCCCCAAACCTTGTCAGGTCTTCTTCGAGTTTATCATCATCGAACTCGAAAGTTGCCAATCCGCTTTGATTGATTTCCTGCACAAACAGTTTAAGTGATCGGCGTATTGACTCTATGTCTTCGGGCATATATTTCCAGTCTACTTTAACCTTGCGCATGCCGAGCTCATCTGTCTCGTTAATCAGTGTAATACGGCTATCCGGGTTTGGATATTGCTCTCCATGAATTTCAAAAGTGAACTGGTTGCTTTTGTTATTTAAAATCACTGAAGGGAACTTGCGTTTTGCCAATGTTCTCTTGGTGATCCAGTGATATAAAAACTTAATAGTATCAATGGGATCCAGAATAATGTTGGCAAAATGTTTCAAGTAAATCCCCAGGCTGGAATTGCCATCTTTGAGGCGCTTGCCATATTCATAACTGATGAAATTCTTAGCCAGAAATAAGCCTGATAACACACCAATTTTGTGGGATGGGTCCACAATTTTTGGAAAGTGCAGCCTGGCCACCATATTGCCTGCCTTAATTTTCTTTTGAGTTTCAGCCGTTAAAGCAAAACGGCGACGGCAGTAAATACCCTCAGGGGATATCTCATAGCCATGACGGACAACGTTCGTAGGACCTTTCACCGTCAATTTGCCTAGGTTTCCAGCTATATGACACTGATAATAACGGCCTACCAAGTCATGCTCGTTACCAATGCCGTTCTTGCAGACATCATTAGAATTGAGCAACAGCCTGGTTGTTTCTATGCCTCCGGTCGCTAGGATGATCTTTTTAGCGCGTACCATGGCCTTAACACCCTGCAGGCTTGCAATATCGAGATGGTCGACATGATTACCTGTCTGGTTCAGCCGGATGCCAGTGCAGTTGGCCCCAAGCAGGATGTCGATGTCTTTGGCGACTAACAGCCGCTGTTTGTAGCGATCACCTACATTAGTGGGGCAGGAGAAACGTTCCAGATTATTGGTTTTGACAATGTCACTTTTAAATCCCTTGATAGCGGCATGTGCATCGGCGTCAAATACTTTGTCGGCATCGTATTCATACATCCCTGCCTCAAGTAGCTGATTGGCTTTTTGATAATAGGGAGCAAGATCCTGATACTTTAGCGGCCATCCGCTGTGTGGCACATAATCCCGTTGCTCAAAATCAATGGGATCGAAAGGCATGCAACGCCCACCCCAAATTGTTGTAGAACCGCCAAACCGCCGCTGACGATATTTATCGGGCGGACTATGCAGCTTTTCATCTGCAACTTCGCCGGCATATAAATGCTGAGTCTTATCATCTGCAAATTCAAAGCCTGACTCCAGGAGTAATATTTTTAGGCCCCGACCGGAAAGTGCCAGCGCTTGTGAGATGCCTGCTGCACCTGCACCAATAATACAAATATCTGCTTCAATGACGGAACCGGAGGGCAGGTTATTTAAAATGCTAATCATATTTTTGTTAAATCACTTAAAAAAATTCACAAATAAGCGTTATTATTGAAACTGTAGATGAGGTGTAAGTACGTGGCGTTAGCCGAGAAGTAGGTTAAATGTCTTATATCGCATAATCCTTATGGGTTATACCATATCACACACGTTCTTTATTTATTCATATGCGACTGAAAAAATAATCATAAATTTTTACGTAAACTGCGTAATTGTTCACAAACATAATTAACCTCATAAAGTCCCAGGCTGTTTATGTCAAATACCATACAAATGTTCGGAATCACCATTCACAAATTTTCGATGAATGATGCCATTGATGTATTACAGGAGTGGCTGCAATTTGGTAGTGCAGACTGTAAATATGTCGTTACCCCGAATGTAGATCACATCGTACAACTCGAAAAAAATGCTGCTTTCAAACAGGCGTATGATCATGCCTCTATGGTGGTGGCGGATGGCAAGCCTGTCGTGTTAGCCTCGAAGATTTTAGGCAAGGCACTGCCTGAAACCGTACCGGGTAGTGATTTGGTTCCAAATATTTTCGAGCGTTTCCAACAGAAAAAACTTCCTCTAAAAATATACTTGCTAGGCGCCATGCCCGGAGTAGGTGAGGTAGCGGCCGCTAACATCAAAGCGCAATGGCCTATGGTTGAGGTGGTAGGGATTCTGAGTCCGGACTTTGGCTTTGAGAAAGACAGCGCTTATTGTGACCGTATCTGCCAATCTGTGGCAGAGGCAAAGGCGGATTTACTGGTCATTGGGTTGGGTGCACCAAAGCAAGAAATTTGGGTCGATAAGTATGCCCATCAATTGCCGGTCAAAGTCGCACTTTGTGTGGGTGCTACAATTGACTTTCTGGCCGGAAACAAACCCAGAGCGCCCATGTGGATGCGCAAGTGTGGCCTTGAATGGCTGCATCGAATGGGGTCTGAACCCAAGCGACTGGTAAAAAGATATTTAGTTGATGCCGTTATTTTTCCCAAGCTGTTTGTACGAGAGTGGTTGAACAAATAATTGAGCGTCACAAAAAGATTTAGTTTAGAAATAATGAAGGAGCCGCTGTGAAGATTGCAATTGCTGGTACAGGATATGTAGGTTTGTCGTTGGCCGTGTTATTGGCACAAAAAAATGAAGTGGTTGCATTGGACATCGTACCTGAAAAAGTCGCGCTGCTTAACCAAAAGAAATCACCGATTGTTGATCGCGAAATTGAAGACTTTTTAGCAAATAAACCTTTAAACTTTAAAGCGACTACCGATAAAAATGAGGCATATAAAGACGCTGAATTTGTCGTGATTGCCACTCCAACGGATTACGATGCAGAAACCAACTACTTCAATACAAAATCTGTAGAAGCAGTGATCAAGGATGTGATGGCCATTAATCCACAGGCGGTGATGGTCATTAAATCTACGATTCCTGTTGGTTATACGGAAAAAATTCGCGCAGAACTCAATTGCAACAACCTTATTTTCTCCCCTGAGTTTTTACGCGAAGGCAAAGCGCTATACGATAACCTGTATCCTTCACGTATTGTGGTAGGTGAAGTTTCAGATCGTGCACAAAAATTTGCGAACCTGCTGAAAGAAAACTGCCTCAAGCCCGATGCATCTATTCTTTTGACCAACAGCTCAGAAGCTGAAGCAATCAAACTCTTTGCAAACACCTTCCTGGCCATGCGTGTTGCATATTTCAATGAGTTAGACACGTACGCAGAGACACATGGCCTGAATACCCGACAGATTATTGAGGGCGTGTGTATGGACCCGCGCATTGGCAATCACTACAACAATCCTTCATTCGGCTACGGCGGCTATTGCCTACCAAAAGATACCAAGCAACTATTGGCCAACTACTCGCAAGTGCCTCAAAACCTGATTAATGCCATTGTTGACGCGAATACTACTCGTAAAGACTTTGTGGCCATGAGCGTTATTAAAAAGAATCCAAAAGTGGTGGGGATTTATCGTCTGATCATGAAGGCTGGTTCCGACAACTTCAGGGCGTCTTCTATTCAGGGCATTATGAAGCGTATCAAGGCGCGCGGCATTGAAGTGGTTGTTTATGAGCCTGTCCTGGAAGAGTCTGAGTTTTTTCACTCCAAAGTCATTAAAGATCTCAATGAGTTCAAACAAATGTCGGATGTTATTATCGCCAACAGACAGGCTAAAGAACTCGCTGACGTGGTGGATAAAGTGTATACCCGCGATTTATTTGGCAGCGATTAATCAATTTGGATAGTGCTATGCGAGTCTTAGTGGTGGGCGGAGCCGGATATATTGGCTCCCATATGGTGAAAATGTTACTTGGAGCAGGGCATGAAGTCGTCACGCTAGATAACTTATCCAGCGGTCATCGTGATGCCGTATTAGGGGGTACCTTTATTGAGGGCGACCTGGCAGATATTGATTGCCTGAATAAGGTTTTCGAACAGCACCAGCCAGAAGCGGTGATGCATTTTGCTTCTTACATACAAGTTGGTGAATCTGTCCGCAAGCCTGATATTTATTACCGAAACAACGTTACCAATACGCTAAACTTGCTAGAGGTTATGCTGAAGTTCGAGGTAAAGAAATTTATCTTTTCGTCGACAGCCGCTGTTTTTGGCGAGCCAGACTATGTGCCTATTGACGAGGCACATCCAACGCGCCCATTGAATCCCTATGGCCGTTCAAAATGGATGATTGAGCAGGTCCTTTCAGATTACGATACGGCATTTGATCTGCGCTCAGTCTGTTTACGCTACTTTAATGCGGCAGGGGCAGACCCCGAAGGTCAATTGGGGGAGCGTCATGATCCTGAAACACATTTAATTCCATTAATACTGCAAGCAGCATCTGGGCGCCGTGAACATATTCAGGTGTTTGGGCGAGATTACGATACACCTGACGGCACTTGCATCCGTGATTATATTCATATTGTGGATTTGTGTTCCGCGCATCTGGCCGCGTTGGAGTATTTAAATCAAGATGGATCCAGTGACCGTTTTAATTTGGGCAATGGCTCCGGTTTTTCAGTACAGCAGGTGATTGATGCAGTACAGAAAGTGTCTGGCAAGCAAGTGTCCGTGATCAATGGTCCTAGGCGGGAGGGAGATCCGGCCCGGCTCGTCGCAGATGCTACACGTGCTAAAAAAATATTGTCATGGCAGCCGAACTTTACCGAGTTAGAAACCATTGTTTCACATGCCTGGCAATGGGAGCTCAAGCAGCTCCGTTAAGATTTGAATAAATAGCTTAAGGTTGATAAAAATGAAAATTGTTCCAGTGATTCTCTCTGGTGGTTCTGGTACCCGTTTATGGCCATTGTCACGTGCGGTATTGCCTAAGCAGCTCCTACCCCTCGTCACGGAAAACACCATGCTAC
>CAKZJM010000258.1 GCA_936943315.1 uncultured Methylophilus sp.
ATCTGAGGTTGCAAGATGAGTGGGATGTCGCCACTCACCTTGCCTGACTTGCCAATCTAGACTCGACCGACAGCAATTGACCTGGCATCACCAGGCCTGTCTGAATCTATCCGGCTTTTTGTTGACGGCGGGTCAGTAAGCCAAACACGGCCAAACCAGCCAGGAGCATGGCGTTGGTTGCTGGCTCTGGCACGGCAGCGGTTTGCTGGAAGAGAAAGTAGCCAGAGTTATTGACTGTGCTTTGACCAAGCGCGGTGAATTCTGAGAAGTAGCTGTTATCCGGGTAGAGCGTCAGGATAAAGCTTGAAGAACCGTTGTTGGCAGCAAAGGTAAAGCCCTGTGTGTCTATGGTGATGCTGGCATCGGCTGTGCGATAAATCACGTGATCTAACGGGTTATTTAACACAAAATCTAACACGCTGAAGTTGTAATCCAGTGAGAACGGTGCACTGGTGGTCATGCTGCCCGAAAAGGTGGGGTCTCCATTCACATCATCAATCGCCAGAATGTTGTAACGATAGTCGGCCAGCGCAACACTACTGCCAGCAAAAGTCAGCGCCAGAAATAACACTACAAATTTAATCAATTGCATCTCAAATCCTTCATTATTGAATCAATAAAACACGTCATACACGCCCGGTTGAGGCGCAGATTGCGCCTCTTTTTTATTTCACCGAAACGAATACCGGGTTGGAGTAAAACCACAGGCTGCTGTAGTTGCGGTCGTTAATCGCATTCACACGGCCATTGTTGTCAACGCCACCCTGGTTATTGAGCACCCAGGTTTTCTGGTCTGCCAGCGGTTCGCCATTGAAGCTGAGCCCTGGAGCGTCTACCGCCAGGTTGGTGCCGCGCAACCTGAAGTACTGGTTTTTGCTGGCCACCAGTTGTATGGTCACCGAGGCGAAGCCATCTTTGCCGACTTTCCAGTCCGCGGCAGTAAACCGCTTGAGCACACGTGTGGTTGGGTTGGTCGCCACGGTATAGGCAGCAGAATCCGGGCTGGCTTTGGGTGTGACATCGCCGACAATCAAGTCCACATGTTTCACCACCGGTTTCATGTTCGCCAGCGTGTTGCCATCGACTGGTTTGAGGTAGTTGTTGAGGTCAGGGCTTTTAAAGCGGATGGTGAGTTTGATTTTTTCACCCGCGCCGACTTTGATTTCTTGTCCCATGAAAGCGGTGCCTGAAGAGCCAACGATCCTGAAGTCCAATGCATTGATCAAGTCACCAAACACGCCAAACATGCGGCCATCACGCAGGCTGGAGATCACACCCGTGGCCGTGCCCTGGTTGCTATCCGGCATCCATACGTAATTTTTTGAATATTCACCAGGATAGTAGCCACTGCTGTTACTGGCCGTATCTATCTTGAAATGCGAATCGGAGTCGGCGATGTTCCAGATATGGCGGCCTTCACCCAGCAGTGCATCCCATACGCCCCCTACTTTGGCGACGATAGCATCTACCCCGCCATAGGTGCGGTTGGGCAGGTTTGCATCAATATAGGCAGAGGTGTAGCCGCCGCGGTCTGGCTCCATCTGGTTGCCGACCATGCCTTCAATCATAAACACGATGTCAGGTGCCAGGTCATTCATTTGACGCAGGTCTTTGATCGTATATTTATTGGGGTTACGCGAAGGGTGGTTGATAGTGGCCACGCTGGTGGTGGGGTAATGCGCTTTCAGCCATGCGAAAGCGGCCAGCGCATCTGCCGCGGTTTGGTTCGGACGAATGGTGCCGTTGCGGTTCTTCCAGGCAGCGACATCAATCGGGTCAAACAAGGATTCAGACAAGGTGGTAAACAGGTATTGAAACTCTTTGGCACCATCGGTCGCGGTGTCCAGGCTCGACTCATTCTGGAACAGTACGACATTGACATGGTCATGGGTGGGCATGTCCCACTCGGCGCCGGAGATGATCATCTTGTCGGCAAACATGCCGCCCGCCTGCAGATCTTTGACGTGGGGAATTTCAATCGACTCCATGGCATAGGCAAACGGCACCGGTTTGGCGAGTAAATTACCATCTTTATCAAACTTGGAAGAGCGTAAATGGTTGCTCAGAATCATCCAGTCCAGCTTGTAGACATTCAGTGCTTTATCCAGCAAGAAATCCAGCGTCTGGGTTGGCCGGGAGTCGTCAGATTGCACCGTATGCGTATGCAAGTCCCCTGCCATCCACTTGCCCTGGCCTTCAGATAAAGAAGGGGCCGGTTTGATTTCAATGCCTGAAACCAAGGAGACCAAACCCATGGTCAGCCCGACAGACACCGCCGTCATGGTCATCGTTTTTAATACTTTAGATTTATTCACAAGAATCCCGCTCAATGAAAATTGCCCAATAAAAGCTATCAACAGGGCGTGCTAGAAAATGAAAACAGCTTGACTGCGCGAGCATGATGGGTGAAACAAGTGACTCTTTAATGACGGCGTCAATACATTCGCATGACACCAGTCTAGCCGGGCGGTGGTCCGTGGTAGCGAGGGTTTGCACGGTACCCATGCATGACAGCCACAACATTTATTGGCTGCAACAAGCTGGCGCGGGTGCTAACTGTAGGGTTTTATGCAGGCAGCAGGTAAAATAAGGTTTTTACCGGTCTCTTACGTATCCAACTATGCTAAAACTAGGCGTCAATATTGATCACGTTGCAACCATCCGCCAGGCGCGCGGCACCAAATATCCTAGCGTGGTGCAAGCTGCCTTGCGCGCCGAACAATCGGGGGCCGATAGCATTACCCTGCATTTGCGTGAAGACCGCCGCCATATGCAGGATGCGGATATTTTTGCACTGCGGCCCTTGCTCCAAACCAAAATGAATCTTGAGTGTGCGGTCACCAGCGAGATGATTGATATTGCTATCCAGGTTAATCCGCAGGATGTTTGCCTGGTGCCCGAGCGCCGGGAAGAGCGCACGACCGAGGGTGGGCTGGATGTGCTCACGCATTACAGCAAGGTGGAACACGCGGTTAAAAAACTGTCAGATCAGGGCATCCGTGTCTCCTTGTTTATTGCGCCTGACCTGGCGCAAATTGATGCAGCTGCCAAGATGGGCGCACCTGTGATTGAGCTTCACACAGGCACGTTTGCCGATGCCGAGACAGAAAAAGAGCAGTTGGATGAGCTGGAGAAAATCGAAACCGCGTTAAAACATGCACAAAGTGCTGGTCTGGTTGTGAATGCCGGGCACGGATTGCACTACCACAATGTGCATCATATTGCGCGTTTGCCTGGCTTTGAAGAGCTGAATATCGGCCATGCCATTGTGGCGCACGCCTTGTTCGTTGGCTGGGATAGCGCTGTGCGCGAAATGAAAGCCCTGATGAAAGAGTTTTCACCACGATGATGTCTGTGTTCAATCATTCGGAGTGTCAATGATTTACGGGATAGGCACGGATATTGTCGAAGTCGAGCGGATTCAGTCGTCGCTCGACCAGTTTGGTGATGCCTTTGCCAAACGGATACTGGCTGAGTCGGAATGGTCTGATTATCAGCAAAGCCAACTCAAGGCCCGTTTTCTGGCCAAACGCTTTGCCGCCAAAGAGGCGTTTGCCAAAGCGATTGGCACTGGCATCCGTGGCGATGTGAGTTTCCACAATATTGCCGTGACGCATGATGCATTAGGGCGGCCGTTGCTCAAATTGTCCTCTGCATTGCAGGCTTTTCTCAGGCAGCATCATATTCATCAATCGCATATCAGCATCAGCGATGAAAAAAACCTGGCGCTGGCGTATGTGGTGCTGGAAACTACCAAAACCGTATGACCAGTCATCCGCCTGTTGATCATGAGCGCCGATTTTCGGGTGTGCGCCGCCTCTATGGTGAGCAGGGTCTGGCCCGTTTGCAAAAGGCGCATGTGCTGGTGATTGGTATTGGTGGCGTGGGCTCATGGGCGGTTGAGGCACTGGCGCGCAATGCGGTGGGTAAGCTAACGCTGGTAGACCTGGATAATATCGCTGAGTCGAATCTCAACCGCCAGATACATGCGCTAGAAGATACTTTGGGCAAAGCCAAGGTAACTGCCATGCGCGAGCGGATTGCAGCGATTAATCCGCAATGTGAAGTGGTTGAGGTGGAGGATTTCGTCACACCGGAAAACTTGCCACAGATGTTGGCAGGGGGGGCAGAGGTGGTGGTGGACTGCATGGACGATACCAAGGCCAAAATTGCGCTGGCGGCTTATTGCAAGCAACACAAATTGCCGTTGGTGATGGTGGGTAGTGCTGGCGGCAAGCTGGATGCCACCCGGTTACAATTAGCCGACCTTGCGCACGTGCAAGGTGACCGCATGCTGGCCAAGGTGCGCAACCAGCTGCGACGTGACCACGGCTTCCCCAAGGCGTCCGATCACAAAAAATCAGCCAAGTTTGGCCTCATGGCCGTGTATTCCGATGAGCCGGTAGAACGTCCTGAAGAAGCCTGTGACACATCACAAACGGGTTTGACCGGGCTCAATTGTGCCGGATATGGTTCCAGCATCTGTGTTACCGCCAGTGCCGGGTTTATTGCTGCACAGCACGCCATACAACAATTACTGATGCCTGTTTAATCGCTGGTTTTCCCCCACAAAACTGTTTAACGAATACCGTTTGCTCATTTTTTTGTCATCTTCAGGTTGAACAATGTGAGGAGGATGACGTCTACTTTAAAAGATAGTCTATGGTTAAATGCACGGGTTTTCAGCCTGTGATCATGATTTCAAGTCATTGCCAGATCAGATACAGTAGGGAAATCCAGTCCAGATTTGCCTCATCCATCAAAGGTGATTGCCATGCAGTTAGACGTGTTTTTAAAAAAGGTTTCTATCAATCATGCCTTGAATATGCTTCTCTGGCATATTGCCGAGGCAGGCATTGAAATTGCCGCGCTGATCAAGCAGGGCGCGTTGGCCGGTGTCACCGAAAAAATGACCAGCACCAATGTGCAAGGCGAAACGCAGATGCAATTGGACATCCGCAGTCATGAAGTCGCGCTAGCGCAATTGCGGGCTTCAGCGGTCGTGGCTGCGGTGTTATCAGAAGAAGAAGAAAAGCCCACGATGCTGGAAACCATAGACGCCCCGTTTCTGGTGAGCATGGACCCGTTGGATGGTTCTTCTAACCTGGCCATCAATGGCGTGGTGGGGAGTATTTTTTCGGTGTTGCCCAATACGGGGGTTTCCACCCTGGGTGAGCAAGCCTTTTTACAGCCAGGGCAAGACCAGCGTGCGGCGGCTTACATCATGTATGGGCCGGCCACCTTGCTGGTACTTAGCATCGGCCAGGGCACGCATATTTTTACGCTGGACCATCACAGCCAGGCATTTGTATTAACGCAACAAACGGTGACCGTGCCAGAAGAAACTTCGGAGTTTGCCATCAACGCCAGCAATCAGCGCTATTGGCAAGCGGCTGTTCAGCGGTATATTGGTGAATGTCTGCAAGGCAAAGAAGGGCCACGGGCGCGCGACTTTAATATGCGCTGGTGTGCCAGCATGGTGATGGATGTGCATCGTATCCTCACGCGTGGCGGTGTGTTTCTTTATCCGCACGACAACAAGCAACCCGTGAAAGCAGGGCGCTTGCGCTTGCTTTATGAAGCCAACCCCATGAGCCTGCTGGTGACGCAGGCAGGCGGCGAAAGCATTACCGGTCAGGGCGACGTGCTGGCCTTGCAACCCACAGACTGTCATCAACGTGTCCCGGTGTTACTGGGGTCCAAACAAGAAATCCAGCGCTTGCGTGACTATCATCAACAAATCCATCCGCAAGCCACAGAATAAAGGAGTTTTGTATGGCATTGATCTCTCTCAGGCAATTGCTGGACCACGCAGCGGAACATAGCTATGGTTACCCGGCTTTCAATATCAATAATATGGAACAGATACTCTCCATTATGAAAGCCGCTGACGAAGTGGATAGTGCGGTGATTTTGCAGGCCTCAGCAGGTGCCAGAGGCTATGCTGGTGAGTCATTTTTGCGCAAAATGGTCGAGGCGGCTATAGAGCAATATCCGCATATCCCGGTGTGTATGCACCAGGACCATGGGACCTCCCCCAAGATTTGCCAGATGGCGATCCGCAGCGGTTTTTCCAGCGTGATGATGGATGGCTCCTTGCTGGAGGATCATAAAACGCCTGCCAGCTATGAATACAATGTGGATGTCACGCGCCGTGTGGTCGAGTTTGCCCACGCGGTGGGTGTCTCGGTTGAAGGCGAGCTTGGCGTACTTGGCTCACTCGAAACCGGCATGGCAGGTGAAGAGGACGGGGTAGGCGCAGAAGGTAAGCTGGATGAATCGCAATTGCTGACCGACCCGGATGAAGCGGCCGCTTTTGTCGAAGCCACCAAGGTCGATGCGCTGGCAATTGCTATCGGCACCAGCCATGGGGCGTATAAGTTCACGCGGCCACCGTCAGATGACACGCTGTCGATTGAACGTATTCGTGAAATTCATGCCAAAATTCCTAACACGCATTTGGTCATGCATGGGTCTTCCAGTGTGCCGCAATCGCTGCTGGAGCAAATCAGGCACTACGGCGGCAACATTAAAGAAACCTATGGTGTGCCGGTTTCGCAAATCGTTGAAGGCATCAAAAACGGGGTGCGCAAGGTCAATATCGATACCGATATCCGACTGGCCATGACTGCCGCCATCCGTGCCCATTTGTCCGAGCATCCAGAACAGTTTGACCCGCGGCAATATTTTAAAGAAGCGACCAATGCAGCACAGCATTTGTGTAAAGAACGCTTTGAGGCCTTTGGCAGCGCCGGACAAGCGAGTAAGATAAAGGTTGTACCACTGGAAAAAATGGCAGCTATTTATTAGGGCTGGCAACACAAAACACAGCCTGAGAATAATGATCAATCGAGGGGGCATGAGTAAAGGAATTTCATCATGCGACAAAAATTAGTCATTGGTAACTGGAAGCTGCACGGCAGCCTGCTTGAGAACCAAGGCCTGCTCAATCGCCTCAAGCAGGACTTACATGACCTGGCGGGTGTGGATGCTGCAGTGTGTTTACCTTACGTCTATCTGTTTCAGGCGCAGTCCTTACTGCAAGATTCGCTGATTGCCTGGGGCGCGCAAAATGTCAGCCAGTTTACCGAAGGGGCTTTTACCTCCTGCATTTCGGCCAAAATGGTGGCCGAGTTTGGCTGCACTTATACCATTATCGGGCACTCTGAACGCCGTGCCCTCAAACTCGAGAGCAACCAGGTGGCAACCAAGCGCCTGCTGAATGCCTTACACGCTGGCCTCACGCCTATTTTTTGCGTCGGCGAAACGCTGGATGAGCGCGATGGCAATATGGCTGAACTCATTGTGCGCAACCAGATGCTTAATGTGGTCTATGGCCTCGATGACGAAGCTTTTGCCCTGGCCAAAAAATTCAACATGGTGATTGCTTATGAGCCAGTGTGGGCCATTGGCACGGGTGAACACGCCAGCCCGGACCAGGCGCAACGCATGCATGCCTTTATTCGCATGATGATTGCAGAGCGCGACCGCGAGTTTGCAGAGCAGATCCGCATCGTTTATGGCGGCAGTCTCACGCCTAAAAATGCCTACAGCCTGCTTAGCATGCCGGATATTGATGGCGGCTTGTTAGGCCGCGCAGCCCTGGTGGCAGAAGATTTTGTCGAAATATGCAGAATCGCCAACCGTTGTTACCTGCAAAAAACCGCTTTTAAGGAACCCTCGCCAGCCGTGCCAGTCTTTGAGGCATGACGCTCACATTTAAAGGTAATAAAAGCAGTTTACCCACCAAGACTTGCCAGCAGTGCGGTAAGCCCATGACCTGGCGTAAAGCCTGGGCCAAAAACTGGGAACAAGTGAAATATTGTTCTGAACGCTGCCGCCGCGCGAGCAAGGGGGTGGTCGCATGAGACATCTCATCATTATTCTTGGGGACCAGCTCACGCTGGATAACCCGGCGTTGCAGGAGTTTGACCCGGCCCAGGATCATATTGTGATGGCCGAAGTGGTGGAAGAGTCCACCCATGTCTGGTCACATAAACAACGCATTACCCTTTTTCTATCCGCCATGCGGCATTTTGCGGCTCAACTGCAAGCGCAGTCACTGCCGCTGACTTATCTCAAACTCAATGAACATGGCTACCCCGACCTGCCAGCCGTTTGGCAGGCCATGCTGCAACAACATAGCCCCTCTGTGATCAAGGTGTGCGAGCCTGGCGACTGGCGGGTTTGGCAGGCCTTGCAAGCGGTGGCGGACCAGCACTCAAGGCCTGTGGATGTGTTGGAAGACACGCATTTTATGTGCAGCCGGGCCCAGTTCCAGCGTTGGGCGGCCAAATATGGTGAAAAAAATACTTCTTTACGCATGGAGTTTTTTTACCGTGGCATGCGTAAAAAACATCGTATTTTGATGGAAGGTGACGCGCCCGCAGGCGGCGACTGGAACTACGATCACGATAACCGCCAGCCGTTGGGTAAACAGGGGCCGCAGGACCTCTCGCCGCCGCCCGTTTTTAGCCCGGATGCTTTGACACAAGAAGTGATTGCGCTGGTGCAAGCACGCTTTGCAGAGCATCCAGGGACGCTGGATGGGTTTGCCTGGCCGGTCACACGCAAACAGGCGCTCGCTTTGCTGCAACACTTTGTTGCGGAAAAGTTGCCACAGTTTGGCCCATATCAAGACGCGATGTGGCAAGACCAGCCATATTTATGGCATTCATTACTGGCCTCTGCCATGAACCTGAAATTGCTTAACCCACGAGAAGTGATTGCCGCAGCCGAACAGGCGTATCGTGATGGTCACGTGCCGCTGGGCTGTGCAGAAGGGTTTATCCGCCAGATTTTGGGTTGGCGTGAGTTTGTGCGCGGGGTCTATTGGCTGGAGATGCCAGCGCTCAAGTCGGCAAACTACTTCCAGCATACGTTAGATTTGCCCGGCTGGTTTTGGACGGGTGAAACGCATATGCAATGCCTGTCGCAATGTATCGGCCAGACCTTACGTACCGGTTATGCACATCACATCCAGCGCCTGATGGTGATTGGCTTGTTTTCGACCTTGGCGCAGTTATCTCCGCAACAGGTGTCAGACTGGTTTTTGGCTGTGTATGTGGATGCGGTGGAATGGGTGGAGCTACCAAATGTGATGGGTATGGCCTTGTATGCCAATGGCGGCCGCTTTACCAGCAAACCATATGTGGCGAGCGGCGCCTACATACAACGCATGAGCAATTATTGCAAAAGCTGCCGCTATGACCCCAAGCAGAAAACGGGTGAAAGTGCGTGTCCATTCACCACCATGTATTGGGCATTTCTCATCAAACATGAGGCAAGCCTGGCTAGTCACCCGCGCACGCAGCTCATGGTCAAACATGTGGCGAAGCTCTCAACAGATGAGCGCGCTGCCATTGCTGACATGGCCACGCAACGGTTGCAGCAACTTGAGCATTTGTGATGTGTAATCCGCTAATTTCATAAAACTGTCACAATAGACACCAGTTCAGTCGATACAATAATCGCCATGAAAAATAATACGCCTGCCCTGCTCGATAGAGACCTCAGTATTCTCAGTTTTAATGCACGTGTATTGTCGCTGGCGCAACGCGAAGACTATCCGCTGCTCGAACGCTTACGTTTTTTATGTATTGTATCGAATAACCTCGATGAATTTTTTGAGGTGCGCATGCCCCTGCAAATGGAGGCCTACCAGCAAGGCGTAACCAGCGGGCCTGTGACGGCGGCGAGCTGCGAGCTGGTTGCGCAGATGGCGCAAGCCCTGGTCGCGCAGCAATACCAGTTATTCAATGATGACCTGATGCCCGCCTTAGCCAAGGAAAGCGTGCACCTGGTGTCAGGCGGCGTCCGCACCGCCGAGCAAACCAATTGGGTCTCTAACTATTTCAAGCGCGAAGTGTTGCCTTTCCTGATGCCGGTCTCGCTAGACCCATCGCATCCTTTCCCGCAGGTGGCGAACAAGTCGCTGAATTTTATTGTACGCATTGCCGTCGATGGCGAAGAAAAAATTGCCATTGTGCGTGCGCCGCGCGTGGTGCCGCGCCTGATCCAGTTGCCGCCTTCCATCAGCAAAGGTGAGCAATGTTTTGTGTCACTGACCAGCATCATCCGCGCTAACCTCGATGTGTTGTTCGAGGGTGCCAGCATCCTGCATTTCTCCCAGTTCCGCGTCACGCGTAACAGCGATCTTGAAGTGGATGAGGATGATGTGATCAACTTGCGCACCGCATTGCGTGAAGAACT
>CAKZJM010000259.1 GCA_936943315.1 uncultured Methylophilus sp.
CGAACGGCGAAAGCCTGGATGCCTATCTGGTGGACCAGTCTAAAGCCGGGTTGGAACATCGCTTGGCGTATTTATACCCGGATGAACAACAACGGGAAGCCAAACGCGCTGAATACGAAGAGCGCTTGCAGTTTGAGTGCAACATCATCGTACAAATGGGCTTTCCAGGTTACTTCCTCATCGTTGCCGATTTTATTAACTGGGCTAAAAACAACGGTGTGCCTGTTGGCCCTGGCCGGGGTTCTGGTGCGGGTTCCTTAGTGGCTTATAGTCTGGGTATTACTGATCTTGACCCGCTCAAATATAACTTACTGTTTGAGCGTTTCCTCAACCCTGAGCGGGTTTCCATGCCCGACTTCGATATTGACTTCTGTATGGAAGGCCGAGATCGCGTCATCGATTACGTCAAGCACAAGTATGGCTTGGCATCGGTGTCACAGATCGCCACCTTCGGGACCATGGCGGCCAAGGCGGTGATCCGCGACGTGGGCCGCGTGCTCGACTTACCGTTTAACTTTGTCGATGGGATTGCCAAGCTGATCCCGCTGGAGTTAGGCATCACGCTCGAATCCGCTTTGGAAAAAGAGCCGCAACTGCAAGAGCGGCGCGAAAAAGAAGAAGAAGTCGCAGAATTACTTTCTTTGGCATTAAGGCTCGAAGGGCTGGTGCGTAACATCGGCATGCACGCCGGGGGCGTGCTCATCGCCCCAGGCAAAATTTCTGACTTCTCTCCTGTCTATTGCCAGCCTAACGGCGACAGCCTGGTGAGCCAATATGACAAGGACGACGTAGAAGCAGTGGGCCTGGTCAAGTTTGACTTTCTTGGCCTGCGGACCCTGACCATCCTCAATATGGCATTGGAAAACGCCAATGCCCAGCGCGCGCAGGATGAGTTGCCGCCACTGAGTTTTGAGACCATTCCGCTCGACGACAAAAAGAGTTATCACCTGCTGAAAACAGCCAATACCACCGCCGTCTTCCAGCTGGAATCGCGCGGGATGAAGGACATGCTCAAACAAGCCAAGCCTGATTTGTTTGAAGATATTATCGCTCTGGTTGCGTTGTACCGTCCCGGTCCGATGGACCTGATCCCAGACTTCTGTCGCCGTAAACACGGCACGCAACGCGTGGAGTATCCACATGCGTCGACCGAGTCTATCCTGAAAGAAACCTATGGTATCGCCGTCTATCAGGAGCAGGTGATGCAGATCGCGCAGGTTGTTGCCGGGTATAGCCTGGGCGGCGCTGACTTGCTGCGCCGCGCGATGGGTAAGAAAAAGCCCGAAGAGATGGTCAAGCAGCGCGAAATCTTCAATGAAGGCGCGCTCAAAAATGGCCTGACCTTGCAGCAATCGAATGAGCTGTTTGACTTGCTGGAAAAATTTGCCGGTTATGGCTTTAACAAGTCGCACGCGGCGGCTTATGCCTTGGTGGCTTACCACACGGCTTATCTCAAGGCACATTACCCGGCGGCCTTCCTGGCGGCGACCATGTCGGCAGATATGAACAACACCGACAACGTGCATACCTTTTTTGATGATTGCGGTGCCAACCATGTTGAAGTGCTGCCACCGGATATCAATGCCAGCATTTACCAGTTTAAACCTCTGAATGCGCAGCAGGTTTTATACGGTTTGGGCGCGATTAAAGGCACGGGGTTGGCGGCGATTGAGCTCATTATGGCGTCTCGGCAAGCGCAGGGGCCATTCAAGGATTTATTCGATTTTTGCCAGCGCCTGGATCTACGCAAGGTGAACCGCCGCGTGATTGAATCGCTGATTCGCGCCGGCGCCTTTGATAAGCTAGAGCAGAACCGCGCCGCTTTGCTGGCAGGTCTGGATACCGCCATTAGTGTTGCCGAGCAGGGCGCAGCCCATGCCGGGCAGGACTGCTTATTTGGTGGTGTGATTGAAACCCGGCATGAGTTGCCTGGTATCGCGCCCTGGAGCCCTGAACAAGCCCTGCAGGAAGAGAAAACTGCCCTGGGTTTTTACCTGAGCGGGCATCCTTACTTGAGTTATAAAGCGCAGCTGGGGCCCTTTATCAAAGGCAACCTGAGTGAGCTCGCTCCGCAAGAGCAGCCAAAGTTGCTGGCAGGCGTGGTCATGGGGGTGCGCGTGCGTATGACCCAGCGTGGCAAAATGGCCATTGTGACCCTGGATGATGCTGTTGGCCGTGCCGATGTGGTGATTGGTGCTGAGCTACTGACGCAGCATGCGCAATGGATTAAAGAAGACCAGTTGCTGGTCGTGGAAGGGCGCATCAGCCACGACGAGTTTTCTGGTGGGTTCCGCGTCAGCGCACGCAAACTGTATGATTTGGCCGCAGTGAGAAACCGTTTTGCGCAGATGCTTACCCTCAGTTGCAATGGCACTTCTGATGTGCAACGGCTGATGAATGTCCTCACGCCTTATCGCTATGCGGGTGAGGAACAGAAACGTTGCCCCATTAAAGTGGACTATCATAATCAGTCTGCACAAGTCAGCCTGATGCTGGGAGATGACTGGCAAGTCGTGTTGCATGATGACCTGCTACACAATTTACAGGGCTGGTTGTCAAAAGAAAACGTCAAAATCCTTTATAATGCCTGAACTTTTTTCTAAGAACTCATATTGGAATTCACAATGAGTGCAAAACGTTTAACGCCTAGTAAACTGACTTATCTTGATTTCGAGCAACCCATCGCCGAGCTGGAAAAGCGAATTGAAGCTTTGCAGGTATCGCATGATGAACACGATTCTCTCGATATTTCCAAAGAACTGGATCTGCTGCAAAAGAAAAATAGTAAGTTATTGCAGGACACTTATCAAAACCTGAGCGCCTGGCAAATTTCGCAGGTGGCACGTCACCCGCAACGTCCTTACACCATTGATTACATCAATGCCTTGTTCTCCGACTTCCAGGAATTGCATGGCGATCGTGCCTATTCGGATGATCCGGCCATTGTCGGTGGCATTGCGCGCTTCAAAGGCATTCCGGTCATGGTCATGGGCCACCAAAAAGGCCGTGACATCAAAGAGCGCCAATACCGCAATTTTGGCATGCCGCGCCCTGAAGGCTACCGTAAGGCTTTACGTTTATTCCGCCTGGCCGAAAAATTCCACTTGCCTATCATTACTTTCATTGATACCCCGGGCGCATATCCTGGCATCGGTGCTGAGGAGCGCGGCCAGTCTGAAGCGATTGCGCGTAACCTGTATGTGATGGCCGAGTTGAAAACCCCGATTATTGGTATCGTCATCGGTGAGGGCGGTTCTGGTGGTGCGCTGGCACTGGGCGTAGTGGACCATTTGAATATGTTGCAATACTCAACTTATTCTGTGATTTCGCCTGAAGGCTGCGCTTCTATTTTGTGGAAAAGTGCCAGCAAGGCACCTGATGCCGCTGAAACCTTAGGCATTACTGCGGATCGCTTAAAATCCTTAGGCTTGGTTGATACGATTGTCAGTGAGCCACTTGGCGGCGCGCATCGTAATTACGAAGAAGTGATGGAGCGCATTGGCCAGGCCATTAGCCAACAGCTTAAAACACTGCAAGCCAAAAAAGTGCCGCAACTGCTGGAAACCCGTTACCAGCGCCTGATGAGTTACGGTAAATTCAAATCCGCCGGTGAAAAATAATTCTGTCATGCTTGCCCAGCTGGAAAATGTCGTTGCGGCTTTTCTGGCTCGGTTAAATCCCTCCACGCCGCCACATCTCCTGCTTGCACTGAGCGGTGGCGTAGACTCCATGGCGCTGTTGCACACTTTGTCGCAGCTCCGTCAGCGCCTGCCGTTTACCTTGTCTGCCATGCACGTGCACCATGGGCTCAGCCCGAATGCTGACGACTGGCTGCAATTATGTGAGCGTGCGTGCCTTGAGAACAACATCCCTTTTTATCATGAAAAAGTGCATGTCAACCCTCAAAGCGGTTTAGGCATAGAAGCCACTGCGCGAGAAGCACGCTACCAGGCCTTAGAACGCACTCGTCGGCAACTTTCCACCCAGGCCATCGTCACGGCCCATCATATGCAGGACCAGGCAGAAACCCTGTTGTTGCAACTCATGCGAGGCGCGGGCGTCCGGGGCTTAAGTGCCATGGGTGAGTGGGATACTGACCGCTATCTGCTCAGGCCATTATTGACAGTGCCTAAAGCTGAGCTACTTCAATACGCCACTGAGCATGAGCTCGCGTGGGTAGAAGACGAAAGTAACAGCGATGTGAGCTATGACCGTAATTTTATGCGGCAGAACGTGATGCCGGTCATGCGAGAGCGCTATCCCCAGCTGGATCATGCCTTGCTACGCAGCGCTTCACATCTGGCTGAAGCCCAAACATTACTGGATGTGCTCGCGCAGCAAGACTTACAACTCTGCGACGTCCGCGATGAATGGTTAGGCCAGTCCATAGACATTTCAAGACTGCACGCGCTGGGCGACGTGCGTGCCAAAAATCTGCTTCGCGGCTGGTTTCAGCAACTGCATTTGCGTATGCCTAACACCGAGCAGCTCCAGGATTACTGGCAACAACTCTCGTCAGTGCAACCACATCGCTACTTGCATTTGCCTTTACAAGGGCAAACGCAGCAGCATAAGGCTTACCTGCATCACTACCAGCAGCGTTTATATTGCGTCGGCAAACCTAGTGCTTTGCCGCAAACCCCGCTCATTTGGCAAGGGCATCAAAGCCAGGTGTGGGGCGATTGGCAAGTCCAGTTTAAAGTCAGTAAAGCGCGCGGCATTGCCTTGGCGCGCCTGGGTATCTCGCCAGCGGCAATTACCTTGAATAAGCGCTATGGCCAACCTATCCCTCTCCCTGAAGGCATGGAGTTGTTATTAATGCCTCGCTCCGGCGGAGAAGCCTTACAGCCTGATGCCAAACGTCCAAGACGCGAATTAAAAGTAATTTTTCAAATGCAGGCAGTGCCTCCCTGGCAACGTGCTTTCTATCCTGTCGTTCAGATTAAAACCACCCAACCATCGGCTTCTCAATCGCTTGTAGCCTTGGCAGGTCTTGCGGTTGATCATGCCTGGCGCCCTGGCCGTAATGCCTACGGCCTCGAAATTTTCCTTACCCCTCTTTGATATTATTGGTTGTAATAAACCACCTAAAACCATAAAATTGGCTGTATATAGCCAATTTTATGGTTGATATCCACCATAATAATTTTATTTGCTTGATTTTAATGACTTTTTTCTGATGGCAATAACCGGAACGCTTATTGCTATTTAAGAATGCTTTTTAATCAAAATAAAAGTATTTCGGGAAAAGGGATCATTACGTATGAATAAAAATACAGTCAAGCCATTATTGCTTGCAATCTTATCTGCCTATGCGGCTCAATCTTTGTCCGTGCATGCGGAAGCGATTGAGTTGGATAAAGTAGAGGTGATTAGCACCACACCTTTGAATGGCGTAGGTGTGCCTGTGGAGTATATTCCGGCAGGCATACAACAAGTCAAACAAAAGGATCTGATTAAACAAAAGAATCTGACTTTAGGCGATTACATGAATCAAAACATGTTGGGCGTGAATGTCAATGAAACACAAAACAACCCCTATCAGCCAGATGTGAATTATCACGGCTTTACGGCGTCGCCTCTGCTGGGTACGCCACAAGGTTTGTCTGTCTATGTAGATGGTGTACGGGTTAACGAAGCGTTTGGTGATGTGGTTAACTGGGATTTGATTCCAATGAATGCTATCAATCAAATGACTTTAATTCCCGGCTCTAACCCATTGTTTGGTTTGAACACTTTGGGTGGTGCAATTTCTGTGCAAACAAAGAGTGGCCGTACAAACCAGGGGGGGGCGGTAGAAGCTTATACCGGTTCATGGGGCCGTCATGTGATCAATGCAGAGTACGGTGCCTTGTCAGAAGATGGTTCTAAAGATTTCTTTATTTCCGGAAATAGTTTTGAAGAAGACGGCTGGCGCAGTTTTTCTGCCTCTCGCGTGAAGCAGTTGTTCACTAAAGCTGGCTGGCAGAATGAAAAAACGTCACTGAATCTGAGCTTGTCGCTGGCAGATAACAAAATGCGTGGCAATGGTATGCAGGCTGCGAGCTTGATTGATGGCCTGGGTTATAAGAGTAACTTTACCGTGCCTGACCAGACTAAAAATAAGATGGCTTTTCTGAACTTGAACTTAAGCCATTATTTCGCTGACGATATTCAGTTGAGTGGTAACGTTTACTACAGACATGTACGTACAGCTACATTCAACGGTGACTTGAATGATGACTTTGACACTACAACAGTAGATACCGATGGAAGCGGCGATATTGATGGGGGAGAACTGGCAGCTGCTAACGCTAACTGTCTGGCCGGTACAGATTCAGACGAAAACTGTTCAGGTGCGATTAACAGAACAAAACTTACCCAGAAAAGCTACGGTTTTACGTCTCAGCTGACTTTCTCACAAGATCTGCTTGGCTTAAAAAACCAGTTTATCAGCGGTCTTGGTTACAACCGCGGTAAGACAAACTTTTCTCAAAATACAGAATATGGTCTTTTAAATAGCTACCGTGGCATTGACGGTACTGGCGAGTTAAACGAGCTGGATGAACAGGTTAAACTGAGTGGTACTAACCGTACCTGGAGCGTCTTTGCAACTGATACTTTGTCATTGAGCCCATTCTGGCATTTGACCGCTTCAGCGCGCTACAACACCACTAAAATTGATAACAACGACAAGATTTTACCTAGTGGTTCAGGCTCATTAAGTGGTACGCACAGTTATAACCGTTTGAACCCTTCCTTGGGCATTAACTTTACACCTACCAAACAACTCACTGCTTACGCGTCTTACAGTGAAAGCAGCCGTGCACCGACGACGGTTGAACTGGGTTGTGCGGACGAAAATAATCCTTGTAAACTGCCTAACGCAATGGCAGGGGATCCACCGCTCAAACAAGTGGTGAGTAAAACCTACGAGGGTGGGTTGCGTGGCATGCTGACGCAAGAGGTGGGCTGGAGTTTGGGGGCTTATCACACCATGAACACTGATGATATCCAGTTCATTACTTCTGCAACAGCGTTGAACAACGGTTCTGGTTTTTTCTCTAATATTGGCAAAACACGTCGCCAGGGGATTGATGCCGGTTTGTTTGGCAAGGTGGACGCGTTTTCATGGAACCTGGGTTATAGCTACGTTCAAGCCACTTACCAGTCAGCTTTCACGATTGCAAACGAGGTTAACACTAGCGCTGAAGTAGATCCAGCTTCAGGTAACAGCTTTATTCAGGTGAAAAAAGGTGACTACCTGGCCGGTATTCCCAAGCATCAGTTCAAATTGGGCCTGGGTTACGACGTTACACCACAATGGAACGTAGGCAGTAATATTGTGGCGTTCTCCAGCCAGTATTCCCGTGGTAATGAGAATAACAAAGACACCAGCTCTGGTGCCAAAGTACGTGGCTACAGTGTAGTTAATCTGTTCACGAATTACCGTTTTGAAAATGGCTGGAATATTTTTGCCCGTGTGAATAACGTATTTGATCGCGAATACTACAGCCTGGGCATGCTTGGCCAGAACCCGATTGATCCAACGACAGGCGCTTTCACAGGCAACTCTGTCAATGATCCGTTCTATTCACCAGGCGCACCGCGTGCTGGCTGGATCGGCGCCCGCTATGATTTTGGTGCAAAAAAATCAGCGGTTAGCTATGACAAAGACTAAGTAAGGAAGACGCGTGCTCTCTCAAATTTCATCCTCCATGGATAAATCCATCCTGATGGCCTTCAAGAAAAAAATTCTGTTGGTTGAAGATGAAGTGCTGTTTGCAAAAGCGGTGGTCAAGCGTTTGCAAAAGGCAGGATTTGAGTGTGAGCACGCTGAATCACTGCATGACGCCAGGTTGCTGGTGAAGCAGTTTGAGCCGGATATGGCGCTGCTGGATATGCGCCTGCCGGATGGCAATGGCCTGGATTTACTGTCTGATTTTGTCGCAAAAGGGATCAACACCATTGTCATGACAGCATTTGGTGATGTGACCGATGCGGTGAACGCCATCAAACTCGGTGCGATTGACTATTTAAAGAAACCGATTGATCTTGAAGAGCTGTTGCTCATCATTCAAAAGAACGAAAAAACCACTGATTTACAGGCCAGTCTCGATTATTCAAGGCAACGCGATACGGTTGTTAATGAATCGGTGCAGCTCATTGGTGAGAGTGCTGCCATGCAAAGCGTGCGCCAGCAAATCACCAGGATTGCACAACTGAGTGCACTCAGCGATGCGGTGCAGCCAACTGTGCTCATTACGGGCGAAACAGGCACCGGTAAGGATGTGGTGGCCCGCTATCTGCATGCCAGTTGCGCCAATCACGATAAGCCTTTTGTGCACGTGGACTGTGCCTCTTTGCCCGCTGAGCTGATTGAAAGCGAATTGTTTGGGCACGAGAAGGGCGCTTTTACCAATGCAGTCGCTTCCAGGCCAGGCTTGATTGAGTCGGCGGAAGATGGCACGTTGTTCCTGGATGAGATTGGGGAACTGCCGCTGGGTTTGCAGGCAAAGCTGCTGAATGTGCTGGAGCGCAGAATGGTACGGCGCCTGGGCTCGACCAAAGAGCGCCCTGTGCAAGCCCGTATCATTGCTGCCACCAATCGTGATTTGTACCAGATGTCTAGCGAAGGGCGTTTCCGCTCAGACCTGTATTACCGTTTAAATGTGATTACGATGCAGATGCCGCCGCTACGTGACCGCGGCCAGGATGTCTTATTGCTGGCAAATTATTTCCGGCAAATGACTGAAAAGCGGTATGCGTTGCCACATCACGAATTTAGCCCGTTAGCGCTCATGGCCATACAAAACTACCATTGGCCAGGCAATGTGCGTGAAATGCGTCATCAAATCAGTCGGGCAGTACTCATGTGCACGCAGGCGATGATTTCAGAGCAAGACCTTGGCTTGCCGCAAATGGCCGCAGTGAATGGCAATGCAACGCTGACCGGCGATACGCCAGTGACACTGGATGGTGCAGAAAAAGCCATGCTGTTAAATGCACTGGAACAATCGCGCAACAACGTTTCAAAAGCCGCCAGACTGTTGGGCATCACGCGCATGACCATGCGCTACCGTATGGATAAACACGGCATTTCGGTTTAGCTTTCAATCAGCCTTTAAGAACCTCGCATTTGCGAGGTTTTTTATTGGTATTTGCCGTTGCCCAATCACATTTTCTTATGACATAAATCAAGCGCAATCAGCCGTGTGCCAAATCGCGCATGGTATCATTGCACTTTTACAGTGGAGCTGAAAATGATTGGTACCCCGTTGAGCGCGAATGCGACCAAGGTCATGTTGTTGGGTAGTGGTGAACTTGGTAAAGAGGTGATTATTGCATTGCAGCGTCTTGGGGTTGAGGTCATTGCAGTGGACCGCTATGCAAATGCGCCAGGCCATCAGGTGGCTCACCATGCTTACACCATAGACATGACTGACGCCAACGCATTAAAAAGCCTGGTCGACCAGGTTAAGCCACATTACATCGTGCCTGAAATTGAGGCCTTGAATACACAGGCCCTGGCTGAAATTGAAGCCACTGGCGTGACCGTGGTGCCAACCGTCAAAGCCGTTCAACTCACCATGAACCGCGAAGGGATTCGCCGATTGGCTGCTGAGGAATTAAGCCTGCCGACTTCGCCTTACGCTTTTGCGCGTTCTGAAGCTGAGTTACAGGCGGCGATTGATGGCGGTATCGGTTATCCATGCTTTATCAAACCGACCATGTCTTCTTCTGGCAAGGGCCAGTCACGTATCACACAAGCTTCTGAGGTGAACACAGCCTGGGAATATGCGGCCAGCGGTGGCCGGGTAAACCAGGGGGTGGTGATTGTTGAGGGCCAGATTGACTTTGATTATGAAATCACCTTGCTGACAGTCCGTGCCCGGAATGCATCGGGTGACATAGAAACCTATTTCTGTGCACCGATTGGGCATGTACAAAAACAGGGCGATTATGTAGAGAGCTGGCAGCCACAGGCCATGCATCCGCAAGCATTAAAAAATGCGCAGGACATTGCTAAAAAAGTCACAGATGCCTTAGGTGGCCAAGGGTTATTTGGCGTGGAGTTGTTTGTGAAAGGCGAGCAGGTCTGGTTCTCCGAAGTCAGCCCACGCCCGCATGATACCGGCATGGTGACCATGTGTACGCAACGTTTGAATGAGTTTGAGTTACATGCGCGTGCGATCTTAGGCCTGCCTGTCGACGTAGCCTTGCGCGAAGAGGGCGCCAGCG
>CAKZJM010000260.1 GCA_936943315.1 uncultured Methylophilus sp.
GCCGCTAGGGCGAGTTTCGATGGACGCCCACTTTGTTGAGCAACGCAAGGGAGCCGAAGGCCGTGATGGCTGGGTGTCGTCCTCTTTGGTTACTTTCTGGGGGACAAGCACCAGAAAGTGACTCGCCGAGAGGCGAAAAAACCCGTGGCAAAAATCAGCCGCTTGGACATAAACGCCGACCCTACATATCTCTGGAAAAGCACAAAAAAGCATTAGCCAAAAATGAGAAAGCCACCAAAACTCACTGAAGTTAAGGTGGCTTTTTAACCGCTTAGCGCAATGTCGTTACTTGTACATTACGAACGATAATCCGCATTAATCTTCACATAATCATAAGAAAAATCGCACGTCCATATCGTCGCATCGGCACTTCCCCGATTCAACACCACCCGCACCAGAATATCGCTTTCTTTCATCACCGCAGCCCCTTGCTCCTCAACATAGCTCGCCGCGCGACCGCCCTTCTCTGCCACCAGCACATCCCCCAAATACAACTGCATGGCATTCACATCGAGGTCATCAATCCCCGCATAACCAATCGCCGCCAAGATACGGCCCAGGTTAGGGTCTGAGGCAAAAAACGCCGTTTTAATCAGAGGGGAGTGCGCAATGGCATAAGCCACTTTGCGGCATTCCTCTTCATCCTTGCCTGCCTCAACCTGGATAGTCATAAACTTGGTGGCGCCTTCGCCATCCCGCACAATCGCTTGCGCCAGTTCAATCGCGACGTCTGTCAATGCATCGCGCAAGGTGACAAAGTCTGTGCTTTGCTCGTCAATACGCGCATTCCCAGCCTGACCAGTAGCCATCAATATCAGGCTATCATTGGTACTGGTGTCACCATCTACGGTGATGCAGTTGAAAGATTTATTCACGGCATGGTGAATGATGGTATCAAGCGCAGCCTGGCTAATAGCGGCATCGGTCGCAATGTAGCCCAGCATGGTCGCCATGTTTGGGTGAATCATGCCAGAGCCTTTGCTGATGCCGGTAATGGTGACTTGTTGACCACCAATCACCAGCTGCCGTGACACCCCTTTCGCCACAATATCTGTCGTCATGATGGCTTCAGCCGCATTCAACCAGTTGTCTTCCTGCAAATTGGCAACCGCAGGGGCAATGCCTGCCAGCAACCTGTCCATGGGCAGCATTTCCAGAATCACGCCCGTGGAAAAAGGCAGCACTTGTTCAGGGCTGATGTTCAGCGCTTGCGCGACCCCAATACAGCTGGCACGGGCATCGTCCAGCCCTTGTTGGCCAGTGCCTGCGTTGGCGCAACCAGTATTCACCAGCAAAGCGCGGATCCCTTTATTCAGTGTTAAATGCTCTTTACAGACAGTGACGGGCGCTGCGCAAAAACGGTTGAGTGTAAACACGCCCGACACACTGCTGCCTTCAGGTACAGTAACCACCAGCACGTCTTTACGGTTCGGTTTACGGATATGTGCCTGGGCGTATCCGAGTTGTACGCCTTTGACAGGCAATAATGCTTCAGCACTGGGTGCAGACAATTTGACGGGCATCCGTTTTCCTTCAGTCTTTTAGAGAATGATGTGATGAATTAATCAGGCACGACGCCAGGTCGTTCCTTGCGGGCTATCTTCCAGAATAATGCCTGCATCCGCCAGCGTTTTGCGGATGCTGTCCGCTTCGGCATAGTTCTTGGCTGCCTTGGCGGCAATACGTGCACTGATCAGGCCTTCAATATCGAGGTCACTGTGTCCGCCTTCCCCTTGCATAAAGCTTTCCGGGTCGCGTTGCAGCAAGCCGATAATCGCAGCCAACTGTTTCAATAATGCGGCAGTGGTGGCTGATTTGTCTTTGTTGATATCGTTGGCGAGTTCAAACAACACGGCAATGGCTTCCGGAGTGTTGAAGTCATCATCCATGGCCGCTTTGAATTTGGCGGCTTGTGGCAAGTGCCAGTCAATCGCGCCCTCGGTGACTTCTACTCCACGCAATGCCGTATAGAGGCGTGTTAATGAAGCCTTGGCGTCGTCCAGATGTTTGTCGGAGTAATTGAGCGGACTGCGGTAATGTGCGCGCAGGATAAAAAAGCGCACCACTTCGGGGTCATATTTTTCCAGCACTTCGCGGATAGTAAAAAAGTTGCCCAGTGACTTGGACATTTTTTCGTCGTCTACACGGATAAAGCCGTTATGCATCCAGTAGTTAGCCATGGTGCAGCCGTGGGTGGCTTCCGATTGCGCAATTTCATTTTCATGATGCGGGAACTGCAAATCCTGGCCGCCGCCGTGTATGTCGAAATGCTGGCCAAGATGAGCCTCACTCATGACCGAACATTCAATATGCCAGCCGGGACGGCCATTGCCCCAGGGTGATTCCCAGTAAGGCTCACCAGGCTTGGCAGACTTCCACAGCACAAAGTCCAATGGGTCTTGCTTGTGGCCGTCGACATCGACCCGTTCACCCGCACGCAAGTCATCCAGGCTTTTGCCTGAGAGTTTGCCGTAGTCCAAAAAGCTGCGCACCTTGTAAAACACGTCGCCATTATCTGCCTGGTAGGCAAAACCTTTGGCAATGAGTTGGCTAATCATGTCCAGCATGCCTTGCACGTGCTCGGTGGCGCGGGGCTCGATATCCGGGCGGATAATGCCCAACTTGGCCGAATCTTCGTCCATAGCCGTGATGAAACGCTGGGTCAGGCTTTGTATACTTTCATTGTTTTCATTGGCACGTTTGATGATTTTGTCGTCAATATCGGTGATATTGCGCACATAAGTGACTTCATAATCACTCGCGCGAAACCAGCGTGCGACCATGTCAAACACGACCATCACGCGCGCATGCCCTAAATGGCAAAAGTCATACACCGTCATGCCACACACATACATCGTGACTTTTTTGTCTGTGATGGGCTTGAAGTCTTGTTTGCTGCGGGAAAGGGTATTGTATAGTTTTAGCATGCGAACGAAATGTAAGAAGATTGCGTGATAAAATTAGCGGGAGTAGGTATGTTTTAGTATATGCAAAGCATGCTGCTCGTATTTAAGTCTCGGCAAGGAGTGCCACTGCTTGATGATTTGTTGTCTGGTAACCACGCAAGACACATATTTGATGCTGAATCATCGCGTCATAATCACCTAAACGCGCCCTGTCTCTTGTACAATCCAAGTATAACATACTGCTAAAAATCAACGATTGCTCAGGTAATAAACTCATGAATGCAACATTAAAAAAATATTTACTGGTCTTGGGTGTCTTGTTAAGCCAGGCCACTTTCTCTCACGCTGCGTTTGCAGGCCAATCCAGTGTGGAGTTGCGTGAAATCAATCAGCTTTCTGAACAGGGCAACCAGGCGGCAGCGCTTGAGCGCGTCAACAACTACCTGTCTGCCAATCCAAAAAACGCCGAAGCCATGTTTATGCGCGGCGTGATTTTGGTTGAACTGGGCAAACGTGACGACGCAATCAAGGCCTTTACCGACTTGACCGAGAAATATCCCAACCTGCCTGAGCCCTACAACAACCTTGCCGTGCTGTATGCCGACCAGGGCCAATATGACAAAGCCAGAAAAGCGTTGGAGGCAGCGATAAAAACGCATCCTAGTTATGCCACTGCGCATGAAAACCTGGGGGATATTTACGCCCGCCTGGCTTCAGAGGCTTATGACAAGGCACTCAAACTGGACACCTCAAACAGCCGTGCGCAAAACAAGCTGGCGATGATTACCGATTTATTCGGTGGCAAGCGTGCCGCACCGAAAGTGACAACCACAGTGCCACCGGCCACCACAATCACGCCGACGACGCCAAGCGTGACGCCACCGGCCACCACCCCACCCGCTGCTCAACCGCCTGCGGCAACCGCCCCAACCGTGACGGCACCGCCAGTGGTGGCTGAACCGAAAAAACCTGCTGCGGTGGAATCCAAACCTGTGGAAGAGAAACCAGCAAGCGGCCAGCAAGACCGCGCCATCCTGGATGCAGTGAATGCCTGGGCGGATGCCTGGTCTGCGCAAAATGTGGACCGCTACCTGGATAGCTATGCCAAGAGTTTCAAAACTCCTGGTGGCGAATCCCGCAAACAATGGGAATCAACCCGTCGTGACCGCGTCAGCCGCCCGAACAAGATTTCGGTCAAGCTGAGCAATCTGTCAGTAAAAGTTGAGAGCGAGACAACCGCCAAGGTCACTTTCCGCCAGGCCTATAAAGCCACTGGCCTGGACGCCAATTCGAACAAAACGCTTAATATGGTTAAAGAAGGTAAC
>CAKZJM010000261.1 GCA_936943315.1 uncultured Methylophilus sp.
CCGTGGCCGATGACGAAGAGCGTGGCGCACTCGGCATGCACTACACCAGCGTGCCAAATATCCTCAAAGTGCTCAACCCGTTGTTTTTGGATAACCTCCGCGCTGAGTTAGAAGCTGCTGGCGATAACCCCCGCAAGCTACTTAACTTACGCAAACGCATGGCGCATATCCGTGTGTTTGACCCCGCCTGTGGTAGTGGCAATTTTTTAGTGATTGCCTACAAACAAATGCGTGAGATAGAGGCAGAAATCAACAAACGCCGTGGTGAGGAGCATCTTAAAAGCGAGATTTCAATTAGAAATTATAGAGGCATCGAACTTAGAAGCTTTTCAGCAGAAATTGCTCGATTGGCATTAATAATTGCGGAGTATCAATGTGATGTTGTGTATATCGGCCAGAAAGAAGCTCTACAAGCATTTTTACCGCTCGATTCGCAAAACTGGATAACAAATGCAAATGCGCTTGAAATTGACTGGGTAAACTTATGTGGTAGTACTGGAACAGGCGTAAAGCTTGTTAGTGATGATCTCTTTAACACACCACTTGACCAAGCTGAAATTGATTACGATTACGAAGGCGGAGAGGTATTTATTTGCGGAAACCCTCCCTATAAAGGAAGTAAATGGCAATCGCCCGAACAAAAGTCAGAGTTAGCTAAAAGTTGGAAAAGATTTCCGAAGTTGGCGAAAACAACAGATTACGTTACTGGCTGGATAGCGAAATTTCTTGATTATGTAAAAGTTGAACCCAATGCAGTGGCAGCTTTTGTAACAACGAACAGCATTTGCCAAGGCCAACAAGCGTCTGATATTTGGCCTGCTATTTTTAATGAGGATATTGAGATTAGATTTGCCCACAATAGCTTTAAATGGAGCAATTTAGCCAGTAATAACGCTGGAGTGACTGTCATTATTGTTGGTTTGGGTAAAAAATCTAATTCTACAAAATCGTTGTATTTCGATAATCAAGTTAAGTTATGCTCAATTATCGGCCCTTATTTAGTTGCAAACATGGGCTCTGTGGTTGAGAAAGCAAATAACCCAATAGGGCAACAATCAAAAATGTTGTTTGGGAACATGCCAAGAGACGGTGGCCATTTGTTTTTAGATAATGATTTAGCCAATCAACTTTTAAAAAAATCTGAAACTAGTTGTTTTGTTCGAAAATTTGTTGGCTCAGAAGAACTCATCAATGGCAAATTAAGATACTGTTTGTGGATTGAGGACGATCAAGTAACTCAGGCGTTAAAAAATCCATTGATTGAGGAAAGACTTAGACTTTGTGCAGCAAACAGGCTGCAATCCCCCGCCGAATCAACTAGGGACTTTGCAAAGCAACCGCATAGGTTCGTTCAAATTGCTGGCAGGGCAATTACCAATCAAATTATTGTACCAAGAGTGTCTTCTGAATTAAGAGAGTATTTACCAGTTGATTATCTTGATAAGAACTTTGTAATTGGCGATCGCAACTTTGCCCTTTACGATGCCCCACTCTGGAACCTAGCACTAATTGCTTCCCGCCTTCACTGGGTTTGGATTGGCACAGTATGTGTTCGCTTGGAAATGCGATTTTCATACTCCAACACCCTAGGCTGGAATACCTTCCCCATCCCAAAGCTTACCGAAAAAAACAAACAAGACCTCACTCATTGTGCTGAAGAGATTCTGCTGGCAAGAGAGGCGCATTTCCCCGCCACCATTGCCGATTTGTACGACCCCGATAATATGCCAGAAAACCTTCGCCACGCCCACGACCGCAACGACGAAGTGCTTGAACGCATCTACATCGGCCGTCGATTTAAAAACGATACGGAACGCCTGGAAAAGCTATTTGAGCTATATACACATATGACCAGCCAAAATAAAAAGGGCTAATAAGAATGACTGATATTAAATCGATCCCATCTGTCTCTGTAAATTATGCATCCAATGGAAGCTCAACTAAAGCCAACGAACTTGGCATGCGCGTCATGCAGGAGCGGGCTTATGAAAAACGAGGTGAGCAATACTTGCTCATTAAATCGCCACCGGCTTCGGGGAAAAGTCGTGCTTTGATGTTTATTGCACTTGATAAGTTGAACAATCAAGGCATCAAAAAAGCCATTATCGTTGTGCCGGAAAAGTCTATTGGTGCAAGTTTTAATGATGAGCCACTAACTCAATACGGATTTTATTGGGATTGGTCTGTTTCACCAAAATGGAATCTCTGTAACGCACCTGGGGAAGATGGTGGCAAAGTGAATTCAGTAAAGGCATTTATGGAGAGCAGTGATCGCATATTGGTTTGCACTCACGCCACATTCCGTTTTGCAGTTGATAGGTTTGGCATACAGTTATTTGATGATTGTTTGCTGGCTGTGGATGAGTTTCACCATGTAAGTGCGAACCCAGACAACAGGCTAGGTATACACTTGGGCAGTTTTATTGCCAGAGACAAAGCCCATATTGTGGCCATGACAGGTTCTTATTTCCGAGGGGATGCTGAAGCCGTACTATCTCCGCAGGATGAGTCAAAATTTGAAACGGTGACTTACACCTACTACGAACAGTTGAACGGATATGAGTATCTTAAAACGCTGGACTTGGGCTATTACTTCTACTCTGGCTCTTATGTGGATGAAATTGGCGAGGTGCTCGATACCCATTTAAAAACAATTATCCATATCCCTAATGTGAACTCACGCGAAAGCACACAACGTGGTAAGACCACGGAGGTCAGCGAAATTATGGGTGCTATGGGTACGTGGGAAATGACTGATCCGGTAACCGGCTTTCATATTATTAAAACTGCTGATGGCCGCACCTTAAAAGTGGCAGATTTAGTAGATGATGGCCCGGATAGGCATGCCAAAGTGCTCACCGCGCTAAAAGACCCTGCGCAGAAAAATAACCGAGACCATGTAGATGTGATTATTGCGCTAGGAATGGCAAAAGAGGGATTTGACTGGATTTGGTGTGAGCATGCATTGACGATTGGCTATCGTTCTAGCCTGACTGAAATTATCCAAATCATTGGCCGGGCAACGAGAGATGCTAAAGGTAAAACGCGTTCACGGTTTACCAATCTCATTGCTGAACCGGATGCTTCGCAAGATAAAGTAACTGATGCTGTGAACGATACCCTCAAAGCGATTGCGGCAAGTTTACTGATGGAGCAAGTTTTAACCCCAAAATTCAACTTTACACCGAAGAATCCTCAAGCCACACCATTAGAAGGTTTTGACTATGGTGAAAATGGTTACCAAGCAGGTGGAAATAATGTTGGTTTTAATGAAGAAACTGGTCAGTTTCATATTGAAATAAAGGGGTTAGTTGAGCCAAAAACCAAAGAAGCTAAACGGATCTGCCAAGAGGACTTGAACGAGGTGATTACCGCGTTTGTACAAGATAAAGTGAGTGTAGAACGTGGTTTATTTGATGATGAAATGGTGCCTGAAGAATTGACACAAGTGCGTATGGGTAAGATTGTGCGAGATAAGTATCCAGAACTGGATGAGGTTGACCAGGAGGCCGTAAGACAACATGCAATTGCTGCAATGAATATGACACAGCAAGCCAAGAAGTTTATTAATGACCAACCTGAGCAGGGCAGTGGTACAAATGAAGGTGAAAGCGAAC
>CAKZJM010000262.1 GCA_936943315.1 uncultured Methylophilus sp.
TCACCTTGAAAGACTCCCTGAACATCGAACTGTTTGGTGGCGTGGTACAAGCAGGTGTGGCTGATGGCATTACCGATGCGGTGATTGAAGGCATTATCCCTAAAGAGCTGGTCAACGACCTGTGTATCGTTGCTCTGTTGTGGATTGATCCGGGCTGTGCCAAAGAAGCTAACCTGGACAAAGCCGATTTGTACAAAAACAACTACGAAGCGATCAAGCTGGCCTTGAAGCGTGCCTTGAACGACGAGCCTAGCATTGATGAAATCATCGCTAACCGTCACAAAATCAAGCACTGTATGTGGGAAGACAGCTGGGATCAGAAATAATCCTAGCCTTTCTGCCTGACCCCGCACTTGCGGGGTTTTTGTTATGGACGAAACCAAATGAAGTATTTGATCAAACGCTATCTGGCCGTGGTGTATGAGGCCTTGTTGCTACTGGCGCTGGCAATGGTGTTGACGGCGGCGTATATCATGCTGGTTGGTGATGCCAGCCAGGGCTGGAAGCGCTTGGGGCTGCAACTGTTGTTGTGGACGGCCATCGGTGGCTATTTTGTACGCTGCTGGGTGGTGACCGGCCAAACGCTAGCCAGCCAGACCTGGCGGCTTAAAGTGGTAGATGCCCAGGGAAAGCTGTTGCCTAAGCAGCAAGCGGTTATCCGTTACCTGGTGGCCAGTGTGTTATTGCTGCCCGCGGGCATCACGCTGTGGTGGGCTATTTTTGATAGGGAACAACAGTTTTTGCATGATCGCCTGTTAGGCTCACGCATTGTTGAATTGCCCAAGGCAACCGCCTGAAACTTAACGCCGCTCTACGTAATACAACATGCCCAGCCCGGCCGCCAGGAACAGCAGCGTGGGGCTGATGGCGCTCACCAGTGGTGACCAGTCGTTGAGCACCCCCAGGTGCACAAACACACGGTTCATGATCTGATAAACCACGCCCAGGAAAATCCCGGCAAAAATCTTGGCACTGATGCCACCTGCGCGTTGTTGTAAAAAGCCAAACGGCAATGCGAGGATGACCATGACCAGACAGGCCAGCGGATAGACCAGCTTGGACCACAGCGCCACCTGGTAACGGGTGCTTCTTTGGCCGTTCAGGTGCAGGTACTGGATAAAACTGTACAGGTTCCAGGCCGACATTTTCTCGGGGAGTACCAGCAATACATTCAACAGTTCGGGCCTGACCAGTGACTCCCATTTGGTTTGCTTGAAAAACTGCGAAGTGACCGAGTTGTTCTGGATGGCTTTGCTGGTATTCATTTTGGTTTGCGTCACATTCGACAGCACCCAGTGGTCATCCTCAAAATATCCTTTATCGGCATGGCTGATGGTGCGCAAGCGGAACTGGGAATCAAAGTCATAAATACGGATATCGACCAGGCTGGTGTCTGGCATGACCGTATTGACGTTGACGAAACTACTGCCGTCCTTGATCCATAACCCGGACTGGAAGTCTTGTGCAATCACGGAGTCTGTGGCCTGAATACGGATCCGCTGCGCCATTTTTTCACTGATGGGCGCGATGATTTCGCCAATCAGAAAGGTCACCAAGGCAAACACCAGGCCGATGGTCAGCAGCATTTTGGCAATGGTTTTTAAGGAAATGCCGCTGGTACGCATGACGATGAGCTCAGAGCTGCTGGCCATGGCGCCCAGTGTATACACAATGCCTAACAGGACGGCGACCGGGGCCACTTCATAAATATGGCCAGGAATACTCAACCCGACATAGATCAGCATGCTGTTAATGCCGTAGTGTCCGCGTCCCAGGCTGTCTAGCTCTTGTAACAGGTCAAAGAAAGAAAACATGGCGAGCAGGCCCAGCAGCACCAGCATGATGCTGAAGCTGATTTCTTTCCAGAAGTAGCGATTTAAGATGACGAGCGACATGGCTTATGCACGCTTGGACCGACGTTTAAACCAGTCAGGAATCAGCGGTTTGAGGTATTTGCGGCGATTGTAAAGATACCAGCCCAACAGGATAAAAATAAGATGTACCGGCCATAAGCCGATCCACACCGAGATTTTGCCCTGGGTGATCCAGGCCTGAAAGATACTTAGCATATTGTTGTAAATGATAAATATCAGGATGGCAAACATGATGTTGAGCGAGCGTCCGGCACGCGGATCGACAAAGCTCAATGGAATAGCGAGCAAGACCATGACAATGGTTGAAATCGGAAAAGCCATTCGCCAGTGCAGCTCGGCACGGTCGGAAGTTGTCGCGCCGGTGATCAGAGACTGCGTTGACTTGGTTTGCGCAGTGCTGGTAGTCGGCGCAGCCTCTTTTGTTTCTACGCGGATATCGTAGCGTTCAAATTCGGTGGTCATGACTTCCAGCGTTTCGGGCTTGGTTTCATAGCGTCTGCCATGCTCCATACGCAGGAAGTTATCGCCGTTGGCTGCCTTGTAACGGCTGCCAGTGTTGGCCGTGATGATGCCGGTTTTGCCGTTTTGACGCGACTGGACAAAAATATTCTTGACCTCATAGCCTAGCTTGTCAAAGCTCTCAATAAAGTAAATGCGTTCGCCGTTGTTTGACTCTTTAAATGTCCCGGGACTGATAGACGACAGCTCGTCACGCTTTTTCAGTTGCGCACGGTAACTGTCTGCCTTGTCATTGGCCCAGGGCATAATCACCAGACTAAACAAACTGATTACCAGCACCACAGGCGTGATGAAACGCATGATGGGCAACACCCACTGGCGCAGGCTAAGCCCGGCGTTCATCCAGATCACCATTTCAGAGTCGCGGTGCCAGCGCGTGAGGGTGAGCAATACCGCCAGAAAAATTGCCAGCGAAAGCATCATGGGCATGAATTGCACCAGGCTAAAGGTCAGGATGGTGCCGATGGCGTCATTGGGTAAAATGCCCTTGGATACCTGGCGTACGATATTACCGGCACGTTGCGCGACCACAATGCCCAGGATAATCAGGAAAATGGCAGAAGCCGATGACATCAGCTCTGCAGACAATGCACGTTTGAAAATTTTCAATTTAGATGCACCGCTTTGAAATCAGCATAAAACACTAGATAATACAACCATCACTCTGGCAAATTGCATGGAATCACAAAGGATAAAGATGGAATTTAGCATAAAAAGCGCTGCCCCGGAAAAATTGCGTACGGATTGTTTGCTGGTCGGCATTTATGAAGGAAAAAAACTGACGGATTTGGCAAAAGCGCTGGATGCGGTCAGTGACAAGGCGATTTCAGCCGCCCTCAAATCAGGGGATATGGAAGGCAAAGCCGGTAGCAGCCTGATGTTGCGTCAGGTGGCAGGTGTCACAGCCTCCAGAGTCCTGTTGGTCGGCCTGGGTAAGGCCGATGAAGCCAATTTGAAAAGCTTGCGTAACAGTGTGCGCGCAGCAGTGAAAGCGTTACCGGCAGGGGTGGAAAATATCGCCACTGACTTTGCTGGCCTGAGTATTAAGAAAACCACAGTCCAGCAAAAGGCGGCTGCCGTCGCTGAGGTTGTGCTGGATGCCATTTACAAAGTCAATGCCGTCAAGGCCAAGTCTATCGAGCCACACCCGCTCAAACAGGTGGTGTTGCTGGCAGATAAAGCAGATGCCGCTGCCGCGGAGGCAGGCGTACAACAAGGCCAGGGGCTTGGCCTCGGCGTCGCCCTGGCTAAAGACTTGGGGAATCTCCCGCCTAATATCTGCACCCCTAGCTATTTGGGTAAACAGGCTGAAAAGCTGGCTAAAGAATACGGCTTCAAGGTTGAAGTGCTTGAGCAGGCCGCGATTGAGAAACTCAATATGGGTTCTTTCCTCGGCGTGACGCGCGGCAGTGAAGAGCCACCGCGTTTTATCGTGCTGCAACATCTGCAAGGCAAAAAATCACAAAAACCGGTGGTGCTGGTGGGTAAAGGCATTACCTTTGATACCGGCGGTATTTCACTCAAGCCTGGTGCCGACATGGATGAAATGAAATACGACATGTGCGGCGCAGCTTCTGTGCTAGGCGTGTTTAAGGCCATCGGTGAGTTGAAGTTGCCACTGAATGTGGTTGGCCTGATCCCCACCTGCGAAAACATGCCGAGTGGCCGTGCCACCAAGCCTGGCGATATTTTAACCAGCATGTCCGGCCAGACCATAGAGGTGTTGAACACCGATGCTGAAGGCCGTTTGATCCTGTGTGATGCGCTCACCTATGCCGAACGCTTTGAGCCCTCGGCCGTGATTGATATCGCGACCCTGACTGGTGCTTGTGTGATCGCGTTGGGCCATCACGTCAGTGGCTTGTTTGCCAATAATGATGACCTGGCAAAAGCGCTGCTGGCCGCGGGTGAGCAAGCCAATGACAGAGCCTGGCAGATGCCATTGTGGGATGACTACCAAGGCCAGCTCGACAGCAATTTTGCCGACATGGCCAACATTGGTGGCCGTGCGGCGGGCAGCATTACCGCGGCCTGCTTCCTGTCACGCTTTGCCAAAAAGTATGACTGGGCGCACCTGGATATTGCAGGCACCGCCTGGAAATCTGGCAAGGAGAAAGGCGGCACTGGCCGTCCGGTCCCCTTGCTGGTGACTTATTTGCTGGAGCAAGCAGCGAAGTAAGCGGTCATGACCAAGATTCGTTTTTATACTGACGTGACAGACCAGGTGGCTTTGATGCAGCATCTGGTCAGCCAGGCCGTATCGAGGCAACGGCAGGTGACCATTTATGTGCCAGACCGGCAAGGGGCGCTGCAACTGAGTGAAGGCTTATGGCAGCAAGAGGCTGACAGTTTCTTCCCGAATACCTTGGCAGATGCCGAACATGCGGCCCTCACGCCCGTGCAGTTGGCCTGGCTGCCTGAGCAGATTCGGCAGGACGACCTCTTGTTTAATTGCCAGGCTAGCCTGCCCAAGTTTTTCAGCCGCTTTCGCCACCTGTTTGAGCTGATTGGCCCCGATGAACAGGAAAAAGCTGCCGGACGGCAACGTTGGGCCTTTTACCGTGACCGCGGGTACGAAATTCAGCATGTGAACAAGCAGTAACAAGCCTTGGAGGATGTGTGGATATTTCTGAAATTCCTGTATTAACCAAAGTCGTACACAAATCGGCGGCCCAGACCCCCGAGATGGACGAACTGGTCGCACAGCTCAAAGCAGCCCTACTGCCTGAAGTCATGCAAATGGTCGCTTCCCAGCTGGCCGCGCAATCGCCAGATTCACTGGCCGCCAGTCAGCAATCTCTTGCCGATTATGCAAACGGCTTGCAGCAAGAGTTGCTCTCAAAAGCCCAGTCGCAGATGGGTGACACCATCCAATCGGTTGAGCAGGCTTTCACTGAAGCCATGGGTAATGTCAGCAAACAACAATTGCAGACATTTGAAACGACGCTGGAAAGCCAGTCGCAACAGCAATTACAGGCGATTGAAGAAAAACTCGCGCAGTTAAGTGACACACAACAGCAATTACTGTCTTCGGCTGAACAGTCCTTGCGCGAAACCTTGGAAAAGACCACGGCGCAATCGCTGGACGACGCCATCACCCCATTGATTGAGCGGCAGCAAGCGCAATTGGAAGGCCGTGTGCAGGTATTGCGTGAGCAATTGGAGCAGGGCCTGGATGCGCATTTGCAGCAACTGCAAGAGAATAGCCGCCAAACCCTGGCTGTGGGCCAAGAAGCGGTGGCCTTGCAACTGATGGCAGATTACAAAGTGTCTTTGCAGCAAGCCTTTGCCGAATTGAATGACACGCAACTCAACGAATTCAGGCAACACATGCAATCTGAACTGATAGCCTCTGAAGCCGCGTTGCAGGAAAAAGTGGCGGCAATGGTGGCGGCACAATTACAGGACATGCAGGCCGAGATGAACAAGCAACTCAAGGCCCGCATTCTGGAAGTGTTGCAGGGCATCAAGTTTGTGATGCCGACACTGTAAGCTAGGCGTCTGCCAGCGTCAGCACCACCGGGGTATGGTCACTCGGACGCTCCAGTTTGCGCGGCGCTTTGTCTATGATGCAGCTTTGGCATAAAGGCTTCAAGGCCTCACTGACCAGAATGTGATCTATGCGTAAACCCATGTTGCGGCGGAAAGCGGCCATGCGGTAATCCCACCAGCTGAATTGGCCTGCCTCTTCATTAAACAGCCGGAAACTGTCGTGCAATCCCAAGGCCAGCAGTTGCTGAAAAGCCTCACGTTCCGGTGGGCTGACCAACACTTGCCCTTGCCAGGCCGCCGGGTCGTGACAGTCCCTGTCATCGGGGGCAATATTGTAATCTCCCAGTAACACCAGTTTGTCGTGCCGGCTCAGCTCCTCTTTGATCCAGTTGTGCAAAACGCCCAGCCAGTTGAGCTTGTATTGGTATTTGTCCGAATCGACAGACTGTCCATTCACGACATAGGCACAAATCACACGCACGCCTTGGATGGTGGCGGCAATAATCCTTTTTTGCGTGTCGGCAAAGTCCGGCAGATCCAGATGCACCGCTTCTATGGGATGTGGACTCAGGATGGCGACCCCGTTATAGGTTTTTTGCCCGTTGTGTACCGCGTGATAGCCTGCTTCTTCAAGGGCGGCATACGGAAACTTGCTATCCTCCTGTTTGGTTTCCTGCAAACACAGGGCATCCGGTTGATTGGCCGCCAGCCAGTCCAGCACTTGCGGTAAGCGTACAGTCAGTGAATTGACGTTCCAGGTAGCCAGTTTCAACAATATTCTCCAGTGTGAACGCGCTTGAGTGGCGCGTGTGTGATGTCGAGGTATGCGCATTTTACATGAGTCTGCGGCGCCTGCCCGCCCTCACTGGAGGGTGAGAGCGTATCAGGTAAATGGCGTATTTGTTTATCCTGCCATCGCCACTACAGTCTTGCCTGTTGAATGGATTTCAGGAGTGCACAATGCCAAGCAGTGGAACAGGTTTTTCCAGGGCCGAGTGGTGGCTGGTCGTGGTCATTGTCCTGGTGGCGATGGGTTTGCGGCCAGGGATTGTTTCTATGGGGCCGGCTTTACCCGCCATCATCGAGTCTTTTAAATTGAGTCATG
>CAKZJM010000263.1 GCA_936943315.1 uncultured Methylophilus sp.
CGGCCGTGCCGCGGTCAGTGATGTGACGTTTAGTTTGCAGCAAGGGCAGGTGCTGGGGTTTCTCGGCCCAAACGGTGCTGGTAAGTCCACCACCATGAAAATGCTGACAGGTAACCTGGCGCCCAGCGCCGGGAGTGTGAAAATCTGCGGCATAGACATGATAGAACATCCCAAGGAAGCCAAGGCATTGATCGGCTACCTGCCGGAAATGCGGCCTTTATATAAAGAGTTTACGGTAGACGAATACCTGACCATTGCTGCGCGGTTACACAATGTCTCCGGCAAACATCTTAAAAAAGCCGTTGAGCATGCCAAGGAGCGCTGTGGCCTGAGCCACATGAGCAAGCGCCTGATTGAAAACCTGTCTAACGGTTACCAGCAGCGTGTGGGCATTGCGCAGGCCATCATCCATAATCCTATGGTGGTGATCCTCGATGAACCCACCGTGGGCCTAGACCCGATCCAGATCCGGGATATCCGTGCGCTGATCAAGGAAATCGGCCAGGCACATAGCGTGATTGTATCTACCCACATTTTGCCCGAAGTAGAAATGGTCTGTGACCACGTGCAGATTATCGATAAAGGCAAGCTGGTGTTTAATGGCGGCATTGACGTACTCAAGCAGCAGCGCATTGGGAACAAGCTGTTGGTTGGTTTACGCCAGTCGCCAGAGGCCTCACAATTAGCGGCCATTGCCGGCGTGGCTGAAGTCGAGCCTGCGGATGGCATGTGGCGTATCCGCTTTCAGGAGGGTACGCAACCGCACGAAGCGATTGTGCAGGCTGCCGTGCAAAACGGCTGGGGCTTGTACCATATTGCGCCAGACCAGACCAGCCTTGAAGATGTGTTCGTGCAGCTGACTTACCATGAGGCCGAGCCTGCTGCTGAGATTGCCAAAGCGGCTTAAGCGGATACAGAAAGAATTCGTATGTTGAATATTGCAAGAAAAGAACTTAAAAGTATGTTTGCCTCACCTATGGGGTGGATCATTTTGGCCTTGCTGACTTTTTCGTTTGGCACCTATTACCTCAACGGGGTAAACAATTACTTTGAAGTGATGTCGGGTTCTATCCGCCCGGCTGAACGGGTGGGTGTGACGCAGTTTGTGGGCCAGACAGTATATGGCCTCGCTTCGTTTATCATGCTGTTTGCGGTGCCCTTGCTCTCCATGCGCTTGATCTCGGAAGAGCGCCGCAGCCAGACCATGCCTTTTTTATTCAGTGCTCCCCTTTCAATCAGTGAAATTGTCATCGGCAAGTTTTTGGGCCTGGTGGTATTTTTGAGTTTTTTGGTGGTTTATATTGCTGCCATGCTGTCCACCCTGAATATCTGGGCAGATATTGATTTTGGCTATATTTTTGCCAACTCATTGGGGTTGCTGCTGCTGGTGTCGAGTTTTGCTGCGCTTGGCCTTTACTTCTCAAGCTTGACTGCGCAGCCCATCATTGCCGGTATCCTGAGTTTTATCGCGTTGTTTGTGCTCATGATCCTGGATCGTTTCTTTGCCGGTGACCCAACCAGCACCATGCTCAAGTTCTCGCTGATGCGCCACTTCCAGTCATTTGGCGGAGGGCTGATTGATACGGCTGACCTGGCGTATTTTGGGCTGTTTATCCTCACTTTCATTACCCTGACGATTCGTCGTCTGGATGCAGATCGTTTGCGCGGTTAAACGCGGATTGTTTTAAGTTTGAAAGCATTATGAAAATTAACCGTAAGTTTAGATGGCAGTTGTTGGCACAAAACTGGATGTTTGTGCTGGTCTTTTTGGCGCTGGTCGTGATGCTGGGCTACCTGACCAGCCAATATCGCTGGGCCAGGGATATTACCCAGGCCAACCGTAATATCCTCACCCAGGGCAGTGTGAACGTGCTCAAGCAAATGGATG
>CAKZJM010000264.1 GCA_936943315.1 uncultured Methylophilus sp.
CCACGGGAACGTCGGCACGATTTTGCCGCCATACCCAAACTCGGCCAGGATAATTTTTCCTTTTTCGACAGTCAGCGGGCAGGAGCCATAACCATCATAGCGCGAGGGCAGGGTGTTGCCTGCACGCACCGCTAGCAGGTTTTCAGCAGCAATCACTACTTGTTTTCGTGCCGCGGCCGCTGTTTTTGCGTTAGGGGTATTGGTGCAATCGCCAACCCCGAAGATATTGGCATACCGCACATGCTGCAAACTGTGCTGGTCAACTTCTACCCAGCCATCCACATTTGCCAGCGGGCTTTGCTTGAGAAAGTCTGGCGCTGTTTGCGGCGGCACCACATGTAAGAGGTCAAACGGCTCACTGACGCGGCTGACATTGCCTGCGGCATCCTTGAGATCGAACCAGGCGGTTTTGCCGGGGCCATCCACTTCTACTAGCGTACTGCTCAAATGCAAATCTACCTGATAACGGCGGATATACTGCATCAAGGGTTCCACATACTCTTTTACCCCAAACAACGCGGGTGTGGCACTGTAGAACGAGGCCTTGATCTGCCCCAGCCTGCCTTTGTCCAACCATTCGGCGCAAGATAAATACAACGCTTTTTGCGGTGCACCCGCGCATTTGATCGGCATGGGGGGCTGGGTAAACAATGCCTTGCCGGATTGCAGTTGCTGCACCAGTTGCCAGGTGTATGGCGCCAGGTCGAAGCGGTAATTGGAGGTCACGCCATGTTTGCCCAGCGTTTCGGGTAACCCTTTGATGCCTGCCCAGTTGAGTTTGAGCCCGGCAGCCACCACCAATTGCTGATACTGGATATTACCCAGCGTGTCGGTGCTGACCTGTTGCTGCTCAGGTTCGAAACCAGTCACGGCCGCTTTTAACCAGGTCACCCCCGCTGGAATGCAGTCTGCCATGGGGCGAACTGTCTTGTTAACGTCGAATTCACCGGCCCCGACCAAGGTCCAGGCGGGCTGATAGAAGTGCTGGTCAGAGGGTTCGATGATGGCAATGTCAAGGTGGGCATCACGCTTTTTCAGGCTGGCCGCGATGGCACAACCTGCCGCGCCACCGCCCACAATCACAATGTCGAAGTTGGTTTTTTGCATGCTAGGACTTTTTATAACGATTTAAAATTGAATGGTATTTAATTGAACCAGTTTTTGACTTTATTCAACAGACCTTCCTGTTCTGGCTGCTGGCTGCAGCAAGCAGGCCGGTTGCTGCCAGGGGCAGTGGATTGTCCGTGTAAAGACAATTGATAGACCTGGTTGGCGCGGTTGCCCGTGCGGCAAAAGCCCAGGGCAGGGCCTGGATGCTGGTTAAGCAGGGCGGTCAGTTGCTGGGCATGCTCAGGGCTTATCTGGTTGGGTATGACGGGGATATGGGCGTAGGCCATGCCCAATGCGGCGGCTTTTGACGCCAGCGAGGCATTGCCAGGCTGCGATTCACCGCCTTCGCCATCAGGCCGGAAGTTGACCACCAGTTTTATTCCTTGGACTGCCAGGGTGTCCAGATCAGCCTCATTGACTTGGTCACTGACGCTGTAACGTTGATCTATCTGTTTAATTTCCATCTTCTTCAGTTTCCGTCGTTATTGCTAAGCACTTTTGAGTTGGGGTTCAGCCTCTTTCTGGCAAAACTCGTCATGTAACACGCGGATCACCGCCAACGCGGCCGGGCTACCTATGCTGTAGTACACGTTTTTGCCTTCACGGCGGGTACTGACCAGGCGTGCCTCGCGCAATACGGTCAGTTGTTGCGACAGGCTGGGCTGCCTTAAGTTGAGGCAGTTTTCGAGTTCGCTGACCGATTTTTCGCCTTGCGATAACTGACATAACAGCATGAGCCGATCAGTGTTTGCCATCGCTTTCATCAGCTGGCTGGCCTGATCGGCCGAGGCTCTTAATTGGTCAAATAAATCCACCGCTATATCTGAAGTTTGCATAATACCCCTTGAAAATCATTTTATTTTTATCTTATTTGTCATATGAGATTCCATCATAAACCTGTTGCCGCCGATTGTGTACGGTTTAACAACTGTCAGACGAGATCATGGCAATGGTTTTAAATCAATCTGTGATAAAGTTTGCTGCATAAACAATAGCGTGGTGCATGGTGTACCGTGCCAGTCAAAAAATATGAAATGGGGATGTTGGAATATGCAAACACTGTCATGGATCAGTCTGTTTCCTGAGCTTGAAGCACTGGAAGAACCCGCCAAAAAACTGGTGACGCAATATGCACGTATTGTAGAGGCGCCCATCGGTACTATCGGTTATCGCGAGGGTGATCATTGCGGCGGGTATGTGCTGCGTCTCAAGGGGCGTTCACGCGTATATAAAATGTCGGCCAGCGGCCGCGAAATCGTCTTATACCGAGTAGGCGCAGGCGAAACCTGTGTCATCACTACCACTTGCCTGTTGGGTAATAGCCAGTATCCGGCGTCTACTGTGGTGGAAGACCCGATAGAAGATGTCATCATCCCCGAAGCCATTTTTCATAAGCTGATGATTGACTCCCCGGTGTTCCGCCAATATGTCATGCAAAATTATGGTGCATTGATCAGTGACTTGATTGTGTTGCTCGATGAAGTGGCTTTCCAGACCTTGGATGCGCGTTTGGCTAAATGGCTGCTAGATATGGGCAATAACACCATACAACGCACGCATCAGCAAATTGCCGATGAGTTGGGCACTGCCCGTGAAGTCATCAGCCGCCAACTCAAACGCCTAGAACAGAAGGGTTGGCTGACGATGGGCCGTGGCATCATTGAAATCCAGCAACGTGGCGAGTTGCTTAAGCTGGCCAACAGTAGCCAGTAAACTGTATCGGACCAGATACAAAATTTCACCTCGCCGGATACATGCGGCGGTCATCTCCCATGATTGAATGTTCGTTAACGACATCACTGCAAGATGCAGTGTTCATGAGAGGAGAAACAACATGCGTAAACTGATCGTATCCAGTGTGGTCCTGATGGCGGCGAGCCAGAGTGCGTTTGCCGAGGCGGAATATATTGACCGGGCCAGAGTGCTGTCAGTCACGCCGCAAGTGCAACAAGTGAACCAGCCACGCCAGGAATGCCAGACCGCCTATGTGCAGGAACGCGTTTACGAGTCTAACCGATCTAATACGGGGGCGATTGTGGGTGGTGTAGCCGGTGGTTTGTTGGGGAGTACCATAGGCCGGGGTACAGGAAAGGTGTTTGCAGCAGCGGTGGGTGCCGGTGTGGGTGCGATTGTCGGTGACCGGGTTGGTAGCCAGAATGCCTATGGTAACGAACGTGTGATCAATCGGCCAGTGCAGCAATGTGTGACGGTCGATCAATGGCAAACCGTCACCACAGGCTATCTGGTCAATTACGAGTATCAGGGCCGCCAATATTCGACCATGATGGATCGCGACCCTGGCCCGGTGCTGGATGTTGCAGTACAGGTCAGACCGAATGTGGTGCAGATTCAGCCGATGCCTGCCGTGTACAGTCCGGTGGCGATGAGAGGCCACGGCCCGCGTCATCATCGTGATTACTGGTAATAGATGGGTAAGGATAAGTGCGACGCCACGCTGGCGTCGCCTTTTTCTTTCAGGCTTTTAACAAGACAATGACAGCGCCGCTGCCGCCATCGTTGGCGCGGGCCTGCGCATAGGCAATCACTTCATCTTTTTGCATCAGCCAGTTACGCAGTTTGTGCTTGAGCACCGGCTCTTTGTTGCGAGAACCTAATCCTTTACCGTGCACAATGCGCACGCAACGCAAGCCGCGTTTTTTACAATCCGCAATAAATTCAGACACATATAAACGCGCTTCGTCGCTGATCAGGCCGTGCAAATCGATATGCGCCTGCACCACCCAATGGCCGCGGCGTAGCTTGCTGAGCACCATGGGCGATTGGCCTTCACGTAAGTAAAGTAATTCTTCACCGCTTTCAAGTTCATGCGCCGGAATGTAGTGGTCGCTCAGTGAATCAATCAGCGCCTGCTGTTCATCACGGATGAGTTGGCGCGGAATCGGCTTGGGTTTCTTGGGTGTATGTAAAATACGGTTGGTTTTTACCGGGCGCGCGCCTTTGACCGCTTCATGAAACAGTGCAGGGTCATTTTCATCTTTGTCCGGTAGTTCGTGTGACATGGCTTGATTTTAAGGCCTAATCTCAAAATAAAAAAGCGCACCGTGGTGCGCTTTTATCCTTCTCAGGCCATTTACTCCAGGCTGGTCAAGTAGCGTTCAGCGTCAAGTGCGGCCATACAACCCGTTCCGGCACTGGTGACGGCCTGGCGGTAAATATGATCCTGCACGTCACCTGCTGCAAACACACCTGGGATGTTGGTCGCGGTGAAATTACCCTGACGGCCTGCCTGCGTGATGATATAGCCGCCTTCCATCTCCAGTTGGCCTTCAAAAATCTGCGTATTAGGCTGGTGACCAATCGCAATGAATACGCCTTTGAGGGCAATGTCTTTCGTCGTGCCGGAGTTCACGTCTTTCAAACGCATGCCGGTCACACCGGTGTTGTCGCCCAAGACTTCATCCAGCGTGTGGAAGGTTTCCAACACCACTTTGCCTTCTTTAACGCGTTCCATGAGCTTGTCGACCAGGATCGCTTCCGCCTTGAATTTATCGCGGCGGTGTACCAGGGTCACTTTGCTGGCGATATTGGCCAGATAAAGTGTTTCCTCCACGGCGGTATTGCCGCCGCCAACCACAGCCACTTCCTGGTTGCGGTAGAAAAAGCCATCACACGTTGCACAGGCGGAAACGCCTTTGCCGGCAAAGGCTTCTTCACTTGGCAGGCCTAAGTATTTGGCTGAGGCACCTGTGGCAATAATCAGCGCGTCACAAGTGTATTCACCATTATCGCCAACCAGGCGAATCGGTTTTTCTTTGAGATGGGTCGTGTGGATGTGATCGAAAATCATCTCAGTGTTGAAGCGCTCAGCATGTTGCTGGAAGCGTGCCATGAGTTCTGGTCCCATCACACCATTGGCATCCGCTGGCCAGTTATCGACCTCGGTGGTGGTCATCAGCTGGCCGCCCTGGGCCAGGCCGGTAATCAACACCGGATTGAGGTTTGCACGGGCCGCATAGACCGCTGCGGTGTAACCAGCAGGGCCTGAGCCAAGAATCATTAAACGGGCATGTTTTGTTGCCATGATGAGATTTCCATTAAAAAAATTATTTTTATATAGTTGGGGATGGACACTGCTTTTTTAAATGCCCATCTTAAAGAAAAGTATTCAGTGTCCTGCCGGAGTGAATACAGTCTTAATGAAGTGAGTGGTACAGGCACCTTTTTAATTATTTAAAAGAAGATGCCTGCATTCAAAGAATGCCTGGACTTATTTTTCTAATAAGCTACGCAACATCCATGCAGTTTTTTCATGTACCTGCAAACGTTGTGTCAATAAGTCTGACGTGGCTTCATCAGACGCTTTTTCAGCCGCCGGGAACACACTGCGAGCAGTACGGCAAACTGCTTCGTGACCTGCCACCAATTCGCGGATCATGTCGTTGGCTTTAGGCACATCTACCGTCTCATCAATCGATGTCAACTTGGAGAACTGGGCGTAAGTACCCGGTGCATAGACGCCCAGTGAACGGATACGCTCTGCCACCAGGTCCACCGCCAGTGCCAGCTCGGTGTACTGAGTTTCAAACATCAGATGCAGGGTGTTGAACATTGGCCCGGTCACGTTCCAGTGAAAGTAGTGGGTTTTCAGGTACAGCGTGTACGTGTCAGCCAGTAATTTTGATAAGCCGTCTGCAATCTGTTGACGGTCTTCGTTATTGATACCAATGTCCATGAAGCTCTCCTTATTGTCGTTGAATGTATTTTAAAAGCTAGAATGCCTGTCTGCAATTTGATTTTGTTATAATCATTTAAGTTCACTCTTGCAAAGAAAGAGACAACATATTGTTTTTTAATAAGAAAAAAGTTGCAAATGTCCGTCTTGAAAAAGTTTCGACGGAAAAGCAGCTGCGTGATGCCAAGCTGGTGCGTGAAGTCGCATGGATAGCCTTGGCCGCGCTAGGCGTATT
>CAKZJM010000265.1 GCA_936943315.1 uncultured Methylophilus sp.
CCGTTTGATTAATAAAAACTGAACTACTTACAGGGTACCGTATGAATGCAAGCCACTCAGGAACATATTGACGCCGAGAAAAGCAAAAGTGGTGACCAGCAAACCCACCAGAGCCCACCAGGCCAGCACCGTGCCGCGCAGACCTTTCATGAGGCGCAAATGCAACCAGGCCGCATAATTCAGCCAGACAATCAACGCCCAGGTTTCTTTGGGATCCCATGACCAATAACCACCCCAAGCTTCGGCCGCCCACATTGCGCCCAGAATGGTCGCAATGGTGAAAAAAGCGAAACCTACGGCAATGGCCTTATACATGAGGTCATCGAGCACATGCAATGCTGGCAAGCGACTGGCAAGCATGCCGTACTTCACCAGCAAATAAGCCCCCGCCACCATCGCCGCCAGAGAAAACGCACCATATCCGATAAAGTTGGCTGGCACATGTATTTTCATCCAGTAGCTCTGCAATGCAGGCACCAGTGGCTGGATTTCATTGGCATGACGGTCAAAGGTATACCAGAGGATAAAACCGACTGCCGCGTTGATGACCACCAGCACAAAGCCACCCAGCTGGCGGGTGTTAAAAACCTGTTCGTAATGCAGATACAACAGGGAGGTAATCAGGCAAAACAGGATAAAGACTTCATACAGATTACTGATAGGAATATGCCCGACATCTGGCGCAATCAGGTAAGACTCATACCAGCGCACCATGAGGCCAACAAAACCAAACAAGGTCGCTGCCCAGGTCAATGCTGAAGCCACTTTCGCGGTAAAGGCCGACTTCTGGAACAGAGCCAACCAGTAAGTGAGCATCGCCAGCACAAACAGCACGTTCATCCACATAATCGCAGACTGGCTGGCTAGCAAAAACTTCAACAGGAAGCGCTGACCACCATTGGCCAGGTCACCGTGATAACTGTAAACACCCAACAGGCTGAGTACTGCCACCGCCAGCACCAGCCGCGCAATGGCAGACCAGCGCCAGCCCAGGTAACTGAACAGCGCTACCGCACCGAACAAAAAGCTGACTTCGTAGATATCCATAAAACCGGCATAGCGCTGGTAAGAGAATATACCGCCCGCCAGCAGCAGCACCGCATATAGCCAGTCAAACTTGCTCAAAGACTGCCAGAAAGATGTTGGCTTTGTTAATAATGATGTATTCATCGCATTCCCCTCTTCATTCCGTCAAGCGGATGGTGTTGCTTGCAGTACGTCTGCCACTTGCTGCTGCATACGTGCAAAGTCTTGGTCCAGGTCCATATTCTTACGATTAGACGACATTGCTAGCAACACTTCCTGTTGTGCTGGTTTGATCAATAACCAGACACGACGTTCCTTAATATAAAACATGGCAAAAATCCCCAGCACCAGCATCACCGAGCCAAAGTACACCCAATTTTGCCCTGGCGATCGGGTCAGCTGAAAACCACTGGCTTGCTTAAGCGTGTAATCTTTCAACTGGAAATAATACGGGGTGCCATAAAAAAACAAATCGTTCATGGCATTCAAACTGTCCTGGATAAAGCTGGCCGTGGCCGCATCCTCCGGGGCAGCTGGCAACTGGTGCTGGGCGCGGCTGATCTGATATCCCTGCAAGGCAGCCCGGTTGAGCAGCTTCAGATACGTTTGCGCGGCCTGCTCACGCTGATCTTTGGGCACAGCACTTTCAATAATACGCGACAACTCACTGTAGCCGCCCTTTTTAAAAGTCACCAGCAGATGTTGCAAACTTTGTTCAAACTGGGCTTTCAAAGCCGCATTATCGCCCGGCATTTGACTGGCTACCTGGCTGGCAATCTCACGGATCGTCTGCTCGTCACGCAAGGCCTGGCGTAAACGCATAAAGCCTGTGATTTCCATCTCATCATCTGCCGGGATACGTAGGTACTTGAACTCATCCTGCACCGTCTCACGCATCCCTGAGACAAAGTAGGCTTTACCATCAAGCTGCAAAGGCTGCATGTAATTCACATATTCACGCGCCTGGCCGCTGGCATTGCGCAATTTCAATGTGGTATTCGGGCCAACATTGTGCGGCTTGCCTTTACCATCGGGAGACAAGTTCAAGATATTAAACTGGCGGAACTCGTTAAACTCCACCGTCATTTTTTGCGCGCCATCGCCCAGGGAACCCTTTTGCAGAATCACGCCATCCACATCAAACCCTTCCTGATTGGCCGCAGACAAATCCCACAATTTGAATTTGAGCTGCGAGCCACCATCCTGAAAGTCAGACTGGTAAATGGCAATGCCTTTGTAAATATAAGGATGGTTAACGCGTATCGTCGCCTCTATCGGTTTACTCAATTCGGGATCAATAATCTCGATATCACTTTCAAACGACTTTGGCATACCCGTCGCATAATGCTCGATGCGAAAATCCTTGAGCGCCACCGTAAAGGGCAGGTCTTGCACAAGATATCCATCTCGCACACGCACAAAAGCCACGTTATCGCGCTCGCCTTCCGGCAAGGTCATATTGGCACGGAAAGACAGGTTATGGGTACCCAACCGGCTTTCTTCAGGCACCTTGCGCGAAGGAATATCGCGGGTTTCAATTTTCTTGAGGCCGAGCAACTCCTGCACCTTGAATGGCAAATTACCATCGAGCAGGCCACCGAAACAAATCACCACAATCGCTGCATGGGTGAAGATATAGCCCAGACGTTGATGCGTGCCCAATTTGGCTGCGATGAGCACATCGCCATTGCTTTGTGGCTGAGTTTTAAAACGGTAGCGCGCTGATATCAGGAAAGCACCCAAGCGGTTTTGCAGGTCAGCGACCGGTTGCGGGGCGGGGAGGCTGGCTTGATGGCTGAACAAGCGCAGCGATTTTTCAGTGGCATGCTCTTTATAGATTTGCCACTCTTTAATCATCAGCGGTGCATTTCGGATCACGCACAAGGTGGTCGAAATCACCAGGAATAGCAGAATGACCAGGAACCAGGCCGCATGATAGACATCCAGCAACCCCAGCATCTCAAACAACTCAAACCAGAACTGGCCGAACTTGACGATGTAATTGGTATAAGGCTCGTTTTGTTTAAGCACCGTACCGATAATCGAGGCAATACCCAACAGCGTTAACAAGCTTACGGCAAAGCGCATAGAGCTCAGTAATTCGTACACGCGTTGCGACAAGGAAACCGGTGTTTTCAAAACGTTCTCTTCAAAATAGACAGATCAAGTGGATGTTACAGGCCATATATGTGACTAACGTCAGGCGCGCACATGTGGACGACATCCACTGAAAAAGGTTGCATGACCAACCAGTAAAAAAAGGTGGCCGCAGCCACCTTTTTTGCCTTCATACGGATTAGCGCAGGCCTTGGATATAGTCTGCCACTGCCTGCATTTCAGCATCACTCATTTTTGCCGCAATCGCCATCATCATTGGCGCATTGGCACGCTCACCGGTACGGAAAGTCCGCAACTGCTGCACGGTGTAGTCGCTATGCTGACCAGCCAGGCGCGGGAACTGTTTTGGCAAACCGGCCCCTGTGGCACCGTGACACGCTGCACAGGCAGGCACTTGTGTAGCGGCAATGCCGCCGCGGTAGATTTTCTCGCCTAGAGAGCCTTTGCCATTGCTTTTTGATTTAGCCAGCTTGATGCTTTGGCTAGAGAAGTACTTTGCCAGCCCTTCCATATCTTCCTGGCTTAAGGCACCCGCCATGCCTGACATCACCGCGTTGGCACGCGTGCCTTCTTTAAAGTTAGTCAACTGCTTGAGCAGGTACTCAGGATGCTGGCCCGCCAGTTTCGGGTTGGTCGTAATGACGCTGTTACCATCAGCGCCGTGACAAGCTGCACAGACATTCTGCACAATCTTCTCTGGGCCATTCACAACCGGAGCGGCTTCAGCGGAAGCGGCTTCCTCAGCAAAAACCGGCTGCACACCCATGGCCAGTAGCACAAACAAACCTGCTTTAAAAGTATTCAACATCATTCTAAATGCCCCAACATTTTTATTCGACGCCATTTTATCAAACAAACCCTGTTCGTGATAGCATGCTCAGCTGAATAGTCCATAAAACCTTGAGGCAACTCAACTTCCATCATGCCAGTTTTCCAAAACGCCCGCTTTCACCTCTCGGCACATCACCTCAGAGACCTCCCGCCAGCCAGCGGCATTGAGGTCGCATTTGCCGGACGCTCGAATGCAGGCAAATCCAGCGCGCTGAACACGCTCGCCAATCACAACCGTCTGGCGTTCGTCAGTAAACAGCCCGGTCGCACCCAGCTCATCAACTTTTTCACCTTGGGCGATGACAAACATCTGGTTGACTTACCGGGTTACGGCTACGCCAAAGTCCCCGAAGCCATGCGCATGCATTGGCAAAACGTGCTCTCCCGCTACCTCAGCGAGCGCCAGAGCCTGAGCGGACTCGTACTCGTCATGGACAGCCGCCACCCGCTCACCCCTCTAGACCGGCAAATGCTCGACTGGTTCTGCCCCTCCGGCAAACCAGTGCATGTATTACTCACCAAAAGTGACAAGCTCTCGCGTAGCGAATCCACCATCACCCTAGGCAAAGTACGTAAAGAATTACAAGACGGCTGGGGCGATAAAATCACGGTGCAACTTTTCTCCAGCCTCAAAAAACAAGGCGTGGACGAAGCCGAGAAAGTACTGGGAGAATGGTTTTTCGGCAACGAACCCAGCACGCAGGATTCACTACCAGCCACAGAATAAAAAAGCAGACCTAGGTCTGCTTTTTTATTCGTTGAAGGTCACCGTCAAAACCGCTTAAACACCAAGTCCCAAACACCGTGCCCCAGCTTTAGCCCGCGGTTTTCAAACTTGGTGAGCGGGCGATAGACAGGCTTTTCAGCATAATCCAACGCCGTATTCTGCAACTGCGGCTCGCCTTGCAAAACCTCCAGCACCCACTCGGCATACTCCTGCCAGTCAGTCGCCACATGAATGTAAGCGCCTGCTTTCAATTTAGTGCAAAGCAACTGTACAAACTCAGCCTGGATCAAACGGCGCTTGTGATGACGCTTCTTATGCCAGGGATCAGGGAAGAAAATATGCACGCCATCCAGCGCAGCATCTGCCAACATATTCTGCAACACCTCGACAGCGTCGTGCTGGATAATACGGATATTATTGATATCGCCCTCTTGCATCAGCTTAAGCAAACTCCCCACCCCCGGCGTATGCACTTCCACCGCAAGAAAATCACAGTCCGGTAAGGTCTGCGCAATTTTGGCAGTCGCGTCGCCCATGCCAAACCCGATTTCAAGAATTTTCTTGCTATCGTCACGGCCAAACGCCTGGTTTAAATCCAACGGCTGGTCGGCATACTCAATACCAAAGGTCGGCCACGCCGTTTGCAAAGCACGCTCCTGGCCTTTGGTTAAACGCCCCTGACGCAATACAAAACTGCGGATACGCCGCTGATAAGGAGCTTCTGAAGATTCTGGGATAGGGTCAATTTCGGTCATGGGGCGCATTATACTTTAAGAGCACATAATTCCTCTGCACGCACGTCGCAGCGACTATTGAAAGTTGCTCTTTCGCCCCTAGGCGAGTTACATCCTGTTGCTTGCCCCACAGAAAGTAATCACAACTAACAAAGTGTTGCGGCGAAGGCTAACCTTTAGGTTAAGCCACGCAGTGGCGGCCAAAGCCAAAGAAGAGGGCACCCAGCCATCACGGCCTTCGGCTCCCTGGCGTTGTTGGCAACGGCCGCTGCGCTTAACATCCCTACGCGAGTTAGCCTACGCCGTAACAGACTGCTACGCAGTCTTAGTTATCAACAAAGTAAGCAGTCACGAAACACGCCCTGACAAGCCACACACTTCGTGGCTTGTTGCGGAGCTCAAACAGCCGCTCCCTTCTCCCTTACTTTGTATCCGCTAGTCAGCGTGATGGATAGGATTCATCTCGCCAAACTCACAGCGTGAAAATTGGAATATTTAAAAAACTCAAATTGATTTGTTTATTCCCTTAATGGTGGCATTCGCATGGTTTTCGGGCCCCTATCTGCCGCGCCGAGTAGCGCAATCAGCGTGGGAGTATT
>CAKZJM010000266.1 GCA_936943315.1 uncultured Methylophilus sp.
CGATTGGTACAGTACGTTCACGTATTTTCCGGGCGCGTGAAACCATTGCGACCAAACTGAGACCGTTGTTAGATACGCCACAGCACAAGCGCTGGTAGGCAATTTGACAACAAAAACGATATGGGTGTTATGACAAATTTTTTGTTAAATGCTAACATAAAAACATTGATTGATTTGGGGTTATTATGAAGCAGCAGTTATCTGCCTTGGTCGACGGTGAGGTCGATATTGAGCGCTGTGAACATATTTTTCTCGCAGCGAAATCTACTGGAGAAGTCGCGCAAGCCTGGCGGGATTACCATGTGATCCGTGATGTGATGCGTGAAGAGTGCTGGGTGCAGTCTGATATGACGAGCCGCATTATGGCCCAGTTGGCAGATGAGCCGACCATGCTGGCTCCGCAAGCGATTCCTGCTTCCGATAAAATTTCCCACATCCGGCCGCGGTTCAGCAAATATACCTGGTCAATTGCGGCCTCTGTTGCGGCCGCTTTCTTCGTGGGCTTGTTTGTGGTCAATCAGCCAGAAGTGGCTACCCCGGCCCAAATTGCCGATAACGATACTGACCAGTATGTGATGGCACACCACAATTATGCCCCAAACAGCGCAACATACTACATGCACAATGTAGCTTATAACGCTGGCGAATAAGTCTATTGTTATCTACGGGTATATGTCACTCAAGTCTGTTTTTCGTGGGCGTTTTCTGCCTGTATTATTGCTGGCAATTATCAGTCAAGCTGCCGTCGCTGAAGAGGATCTCTGGGCAACCATGCAGAAAACGGCTTCTGCTGCCAGAGAGTTAAATTATCAGGGCCTGTTTGTTTACCAGAACGGGGCCGTCATCCGTTCTGTGCAGATCACCCATATTTATGAAGGTGGTCGCGAGTTTACGCGCAATGTGGTGCTGGATGGCCGTCCGCGTGAAGTGTTTAGCGAAGGTGATGATATTGTCATCTTCAATGCTAAAAATGACAAAGTTGTGATTGAAAAACGGCGCGGTCAGAATTTGTTTCCGGCGATGCTGCCTACGCAACTATTTCCCCTCAAGCAGAATTACAAGCTCAAATTTGTCGGCCAGGAACGTGTAGCCGGGCGCTTGGCGCAAGTGCTGGATATGATCCCTAACGACAATCTGCGTTATCAGTACCGTATCTGGTCAGATACCGAGTATGGCTTGTTGCTTAAAATGAGCATGCTTGATATGCAAGGCCGTACGCTGGAGCAAATCGGCTTTAACCAGGTCTCCATGTTGCACACCAAAGATTTGGACTGGTTTCAGCCTAAAATTGATGCCTCCAAGCCGTATGTGATGGATGACACGACGGATTTGACCCATGCAGAAGATAATCTGGTGATTCCGAATCTGCCGGCTGGATATAAAAAAGTGGATCAGATTCAGTTAAAAGTGCCTGGCAGGACTAGCCCTGTGCGGCAATTGATTTTCTCTGATGGCCTCGCTTCAGTATCTTTGTTTGTTGAGCCTATGGTTAAAGGCATGCAGGCGCGTGTAGGCAAGAAAAGCATGGGGTCAACCAATGTCTATGCCAATGTGTTAAACGGTTACCAGTTAGTCGTCGTGGGTGAAGTGCCTGCGCAAACTGTTGAGCAAATTGCCCAGCAAGTGACTTTCAAAAAGTAGTCGTCACCTTCAAACACCTATGCGGAGAGATGGATTTTATCAACAGCAATCCGCGTGTGATGACTTGTATTTTCAGGCTGTGTCGCCACTTAATAGGTGGCTGGCTTCATTGACGAGTGCCGCTCGATTCTCCCCCTAAATTGAATTAAATTTTTAATAGTCATTAAATGATAGGAATAATCATGATGAGACAATGGATTTCTGGCGTGATGTTGGCGTGTGCTGTCAGCGTGACCATGCCAGTCGCCACTTTGCAGGCGAAAGACTTGCCAGACTTTACAGAGCTGGCTGAAAAACAAGGCCCAGCCGTGGTGAACATTAGTATTACCTCGGTGGTGCACGGCGCGGGAATCGGTTTCCCCGGCATGCCCAATGATGAAAACCTGCAAGAACTTTTGCGCCGTTTCGGCATTCCCGGCATGCCTGGAATGCCAGGCCAGGATGGCGGGCAGGATTATAAATCCCAATCTTTGGGCTCTGGGTTCATCATCAGTGCCGATGGGTATATTCTGACCAATGCCCATGTGGTCAATGAAGCCGATGAAGTGCTGGTTAAGTTGTATGACAAACGCGAGTTTAAGGCGAAAATCATCGGCGCAGACAAACGGACCGATGTTGCGCTGATTAAAATCGAAGCCACCGGGTTGCCTAAAGTCACCATTGGTGACCCCAATGCGCTGAAGGTCGGTGAATGGGTGGCGGCGATTGGTTCGCCGTTCGGTCTTGAAAACACCATGACGGCTGGTATCGTTAGCGCCAAAGGCCGTGCCTTGCCCCAAGAAAACTATGTGCCCTTTATTCAAACCGACGTTGCCATCAACCCTGGTAACTCAGGCGGCCCATTATTTAACTTGCGCGGTGAAGTGGTGGGGGTGAACTCGCAGATTTACAGTAAAAGTGGCGGTTCTATGGGCCTCTCCTTTAGTATCCCTATCGACGTCGCCATTGATATTTCCAATCAGCTCAAAGCCAATGGACACATTGCCCGCGGCTGGTTGGGCATTGGCATTCAGGAGGTGACCAAAGAGCTGGCAGAGTCTTTCGGCCTGAAACAAACCAGTGGTGCGCTGATTGCCGGTGTTGAAAAAAACAGCCCGGCGGAGAAGGGGGGCTTGGAAGCAGGCG
>CAKZJM010000267.1 GCA_936943315.1 uncultured Methylophilus sp.
AAGCCACAAATTGTCTTGCTGGATGAACCCACCAGTGCCATGGATCATTCGGGTGAAGAAACCGTCAAGCGCAACATTGCTGAGGCCACCGCCGATAAAACCCTGATTGTGATCAGTCACCGCAATGCCATGCTGGAGCTGGCAGAGCGCTTGATCGTGATTGATTCTGGCCAGATTGTGGCTGACGGCAATAAAGAAGACGTGACTGCCGCATTACGTGCGGGCAAAGTTGGTAAGGCTAGATAACATGGCAAAAAAAATATTCGATCAATTGGGTGAAGTCACCAAGTCGGACAGTATCTGGGTGCGTCTGGGTAAGCCCGTGCATGCCTTGGTGGATAAAATAGTCAAAACCGAGACGGCAGAGTCACGCAACTGGACAGAGCAGGCCCATGATGTGATGGTGGAAGACACCATGCTGCACGCCAAACTGATTATGTACAGCATTTTGGTCATTCTGGTCGTGCTGCTGGTTTGGTCTGGTTTAGCGCACGTGGATGAAGTGACGCGTGGCGAAGGGCGTGTGATCCCATCCCGGCAGATACAAGTTGTGCAGTCGCTAGATGGCGGGATCGTGGTGGATATCATGGTGCAATTGGGGGATACGGTTAAACGTGGCCAACCGCTCATCAAGATTGATGAAACCCGTGCGATTTCTTCATTGAAAGAGAATGAAAGCCAGTACTTATCCTTGCGTGCCAAGGAGGCGCGATTGAAAGCACTGGCTAATGGTGGCAGCTTTAACCCGCCGAGTGACATTCAACAAAAAGCGCCAGACACCTATTTGCAGGAACTGCAACTGTTTAATGCGGCACGTGATGAATTAAACTCACAGGTCAATATCGCCAGGGATCAATTGTCTCAGCGCGAACGTGAACTGGCAGAGGTTCAATTCAAAAAAGAAGTCGCGGTGAAAACTTATGAATCCACCAGTAAAGAGCTGGCCGCAAACCGTCCTCTTTTAAATAGTGGTGCCGTGTCAGAGATTGAGATTTTAAGGCTGGAGCGCGATGCTAACCGTGCCAAAGGCGATATTGACCAGGCTTCTGCCCAAATGTCACGCCTGACTGCCGCCATTTCTGAAGCCCGGCGCAAGGTTTCAGAAGCGCAACAATCATTTTTGAGCAAGATACGTACTGACCTCAATGAGACGACTGCTAAAATTAATAGCCTGACCCAATCGAGCCTGGCATTGTCAGACAAGGTCAAGCAATCTACATTGACTTCACCAGTGAACGGCAAGATCAGCAAACTGTATTACAACACGGTGGGTGGCGTGATTCAGCCTGGTAAAGAGGTGATGGAAGTGGTGCCGTCAGATGATGCGCTGGTGATTGAAACCAAAGTGCAAACCAAAGACATTGCTTTTATCCGCCCGCAACAACCCGCGGTAGTGAAGTTGACCGCATATGACTATACGATTTATGGCAGCCTGGATGGTTTTGTGCAAGATATTGCAGCAGATTCGACCATAGACGATAAAGGAAATGCATATTATGTCGTTAAGATAAGAACTAATAAGAATAATCTGGGCGATCATCTGCCAATTATTCCGGGGATGGTGGCACAGGTAGACATTCTGACCGGGAAGAAAACCGTGCTGTCGTATTTATTGAAACCAGTGTTAAAAGCTAAATCTTACGCATTAACCGAGCGCTAATACTATGAAGCATATATTTATCACGACCTTAAAAGAATCCCTCGAATCATGGTTCAAGGCTTTTCCGCAGTTAATCAAAATCTCTGATGTTGTCTCGGCAGATGTAGCTGGCGCCTCAGTGATTTGGGTGCATGCGCAAATCGAATATGGCACGCAATGGCGACAACATGTGCAGCAGATACTGTCTTTTTTGCCGTCAGCCAAAGTCATTGTCTTATCAAATAACCCTGACCAGGTCGAAGCCATGCAGGCACTCCAGGTGGGTGCTGTTGGCTATCTGCATGCCTATGCACACCAACAGGTATTAAAAGAGGTATACAGCGTAGTCTCTCAAGGCGGAGTATGGCTGGGGCGTGACGTATTGAAACATTTGATTACGCTCACTACGCGAGGTAACCGTCAATCAGACATCTCAGAAGAAGTGCTTGAAGGCTTGACCAAGCGTGAGCGTGAAGTCGCTTTAGAAGCTGCCAAAGGAAACAGCAATAAAGAAATTGCCAGGACATTAGCCATTTCTGAACGCACAGTGAAAGCACACCTGACATCGGTATTTGATACCTTGAAAGTGCGTGATCGTTTGCATTTGGCGCTGGTGTTGCAGGGACAATCAAATCCGGGACATTTTTCTCACGAAGATGAGGTAAAGAAAAATTTTTTGAATAAAATGCAACTTAATTCGTGACTTGATAATATTTTTTAGTTTATGTATTTTTTTGAAAAATAACGTATCTTCGGGGATTTTTAAGTATTTTCTGGTTTTTTACAGCCAAATTTTGTGACTTTTTTCACTAAAACCAGTCTGTGGGTCTCGTCTAGATAGGCCGACTATGCTTGTGCCGATATAGTTCCATCGCTATACTGATGTCAGGATGAATCTTTATAACTTGTTAAGAGTCTGCACATGAAACTAAAAAAAATCGCCTCGGCACTATTAATGGGTGTATTTTCCTACTCGTCTTTGGCAATCGCTGCTAGCCCTGAGACATTAGAGAAAATCATTGAAAAAGCGGTATCTGAAAACCCTGAGGTTCAAGCAAGCTTTCATGCTTACAAAGCATCAGAGTTTGACGAATCTGCTGCCAAAGGTCGTTATCTGCCAAATTTAACGGTCGATCAAACGTTCAGAAACCAAGAGCGCCTTACACCAAACATTAATAATACCTACACGCCCAACCAGCAATCCACTTTGACTCTGCGCCAAATGATTTTTGACGGTTTGGCTACCCCTTCAGAAGTCGGTCGACTCGACCATGTTGCAAAATCCCGTTTTTATGAATTGCAAGGCCAAATGCAAAGTGTGGCATTGGATACTGCAACCGCTTACTTCGA
>CAKZJM010000268.1 GCA_936943315.1 uncultured Methylophilus sp.
TACAAACAGGGCTGCATCGACCTTGCCTTGACGTAAGGCAGTGGCGGCTTCGTCACCGCCAATCGAAAGCAATTTGGTATTGCCAGCATTGATCCCACTTTCGCTTAATAATGTGCTGACCAGCGTGTGCGTGCCATCTCCTGCGTAACCAATGGCAATCCGTTTTCCCTTGAGTGATGATAAGTGCGTGGTGTTGGCTTTGCACCGGCAAAAAATCCACACCGGTTGGTAATACAAGCTCCCCAGCGACAACAATGACCCGGCGCCTTCGCTATGCGCCACGCCATCCTGGATAAACGCAATATCGACCTCTGAATCAGCGTCTTTGAGTAAACGCAGGTTCTCGCTGTCACCTGAGGTTTTGCGTATCTCCAGCGTAATGCCTTCTTTTTGCAGATAGACCCCATAAATGGCCGCATACGCGTTGTAATTTAAGTCGGCTTCGCCAGTGGCGATCACAATCTTGCGCGGCGGCGCCGGGTCTATAAACTTGTAGGCAAAAAACAAGGCCAGGCAAATCAGCAATACAGATGGAAGCGTGGCTTCCAGCATTTCCCTGGTAAATATGGCGGTAAATTTGTTGTTACGCGGATCAAATTTCATCGGTCATCTTTATTTAAGTATTTGTTGCCTGAGGGTAAAGCATCGCCAGCCACGCTGAGCAGTGCTCACGATTTTACAGAGCCTATTGCAGAATGTCACAACCCAAATGCAGTACTAAACAAAAAGTGCAGTACCAAACAAAAAAGGCGCGCAGTGTTAACCTGCACGCCCTGTTAAGTGCGAGTGAGTCTAAGCGTGATAAGACGCCAGTCTTTGCAACACCGCAATCATGCGGTCAATTTCTTCATAGGTATTGTAAAACGCCAATGAAGGCCGCACGGTGGTTTCTACGCCAAAGCGGCGCAAGATCGGTTGCGCGCAATGATGGCCGGAGCGGACGGCAATGCCTTCTTCATTCAGCGCAGCACCCACTTCTTCGCTTTGATAGCCTTTGAGGGCAAAAGATAATACGCTGGCTTTGTGCTTGGCCGTGCCTATTAAACGCAAATGCGGAATCTGGCACATGGCCGTCGTGGCATATTCAAGCAAGGCATGCTCATAAGCAGCGATATTCTCAATCCCCAGGCGCTCCACATATTTCAGTGCGGCACCTAAGCCCACAGCATCGGCAATATTGCCGGTGCCTGCCTCAAACTTGGCTGGGGCGACGTGATAGACCGTTTTCTCAAACGTCACGTCCTGGATCATATTGCCACCCCCTTGCCAGGCTGGCATGTCTTGCAAGACGTCTGCCTTGCCATACAGCGCACCAATCCCGGTGGGGCCAAAGATCTTATGGCCGGAGAAGACAAAAAAGTCAGCATCCAGTGTTTGTACGTCTGTCCGCATATGCGAGACTGACTGCGCGCCATCAAGCAAGACCTTTGCACCGACTCTATGTGCCATGGCGATCATTTCTTGCGCCGGGGTAACTGTTCCCAAGGCATTCGACACTTGCGTAAAAGACACCAGCCTGGTTTTCGCCGTCAGCAGCTTCTGGTATTCCTCAAGCAAAATCTGGCCGCTGTCATCCACCGGTATCACCTTGAGCACTGCCCCTGTCTCCTGGCAAAGCTGCTGCCAGGGCACAATGTTGGCGTGATGTTCAAGATGAGAGACCACGATCTCATCACCGGCCCCCAGGTGTTTTTTTCCCCAGGTTTTTGCTACCAGGTTAATCGCCTCCGTCGTGCCGCGCACAAAAATCACATTGTTCACCGACGGTGCATTGATAAAGCGGCGCACCGTTTCGCGAGCATCTTCATATGCATCCGTGGCGCGGGCGGCCAAGGCATGTGCTGCACGGTGAATATTGGAGTTCTCGTGCTGGTAAAAGTAGCTGATACGGTCAATCACCACCTGTGGTTTTTGGGTGGTGGCAGCATTATCAAACCACGCCAATTGTCGACCATTGACGCGTTCATTCAGAATGGGAAAGTCGCGACGGACAGCGTGCACATCAAACGCAGGGTGCGCGGAAGCGGGCAGGCTGCCTGCCAATGCCGGATCGGCCTGCAAAAAGTAAAAAGATTGCGCGGCTGGGGATGGCTTGGCAGGTTGGCCCGTTGCACTGGATGCCTGGCCTGAACTGGCTGAGGGTGGGGAGTGAATCGCTCCCGTACCCAGCCAGCGATCTAATTCCTGCTGATAGGGAATCTCTATGCCCAACCCGGCAAACGCATCCGGTGCCAGATAAGCTGCCTCTGGCTGCAATACATTCAGGTGAGCCGGATGGTTATGCAATGGATCGCTACCCAAGGCTTCGATGCCTGGAGCATAAGTCAATTGCTGGGCTTGTGCCTGCTGAGTGACGGGTTGTGCCTGCATTTGTGCATAACTCGGGGAGGCCGTCCCCCCTGTACCGCCCACATGCACCAGTTTGGTGGTCAAGGAGTCTGTCGGTGGCACAGAAGGTTGTGGCGCATGCGTCGCCGATAGTGATTGCGCAAAGTCTGCCGCCGCAAACGGGGCGGTAGCAGGAAAACCTTCTGCATAGAGGTCATTCACCAGTTGTGTCAGGGTGGCGGTGTCGAGTACGCCGGTGCTTTCCAGCTCCCGCCCCACACCCAGCGCAGCCGTCATCTTCGGGTGTTCGCCCGGCAGGGAGGCCAAAATGGCCTCAGGCTCAAAGCTGGCTAGATCGAATGAATTACTTGTAGTCATAGTAATGGTCAACTCCGACATCTTCCAGTACGGCAATCGCATCTTCGGTCAGTACTGCCAGTGAGCAATACAGTGAGACCAGGTAAGACGCAATCGCTTTATGGTTGATGCCCATAAAGCGGACGGATAAGCCCATGGTTTGTTGACCAGGCAGGTTGGGTTGGTAGAGGCCAATCACGCCCTGCTTGCTTTCGCCCACGCGCAGTAGCAGGATTTTAGATTTGCCATTGACGATAGGCAGTTTGTCACTTGGGATCAGTGGAATGCCGCGCCAGGTCAGAAA
>CAKZJM010000269.1 GCA_936943315.1 uncultured Methylophilus sp.
GCCGCTCACACCACCGGTAAATTGCCCATCCACCATTTCCGGGTCGGTGCCTATCAGGTGTTCAATGCCATACGCCGCCGCGATGGGTTGTGTGACAAAACTGTTGGTCGCCGTAATCACCATGCACAAATCGCCGTTGGCTTTATGCTGATTGACCAGGTCTTGCGCCTTTTGCGTCATCATCGGGCGGATGACCTGAGTCATATATTTTTTGTGCAGCTCATCCAGAAAAGCTTTGGGATGCTGCGACAAGGGCTTTAACTGGAACTGGAGGAACGCATAAATATCCAGGGTGCCATTTTTGTAGTCCTCGTAAAACTGCTCGTTGCGTGCTTTGTGCTGCTCAGCGTCTAGCAAGCCTTCGCCAATTAAAAACAAACTCCAGTTGTAGTCACTATCCCCTGCCAGCAGGGTATTATCCAAATCAAATAAGGCCAGGTTTTGCTTCATAAAATTAAGTTCTTCAGTTATTAAACAATCTGTTCATCGGGCACGGCTTCTGTAGTGGCTGTCAGTACCAGGAACACGCCCACCAAAATGACCGCCAGTGCAAGATATTCCATGACATGGATACGCTCGTCGGCAAACCAGCCCCCAACTGCGAAAGCAACGACTGGATTGACGAACGTATTGCTGCTGGCGACTAATGGACGCACATGGTGCAGCAACCAATAATAAGCTGAAAAAGTGATCATAGAGCCAGGCACAATCAAGAAGCCGATTGCAGTCCAGGAGTGTGCTGAAACCTGGGAAGGAAAATGCTGGCTAAATGCAGCAGCGAATAAAAGCGAGATTAACCCGCCACATAACATCTGGCAGGCGGCGCCCATGAGCCCGCTGGGCATGGCGAGATGTTTACCCCAGACCGACCCCAGCGACCATGAGGCCGCTGCAAACATCAGCAAACCGGCGCTGAGCCAGTCCCCTTGCAAACTGCCACGCGTATTCAGCAATACAATCCCTACCAGACCAATGGCAATGCCCAGCCATTCGCGTCGGCTGATTTTGTGACCCCACATGCTGGAGAACACCGCCATCCAAATGGGGGCAGTCGCGATTGCCAATGCAGCCACACTAGACGAAACATGCAACTGTACGTTTGACACTGTGCCATTACCCAGCACCGGCAATAAAAGCCCCACCAGGGCGGCGCCGCGCCATTGCTTAAAAGTGGGCGCAGCGTGGCCCATGCTGCGCAAAATAACATACAACAACGACCCGGCAACCGTGAAACGCACACCCACCATGATAAAGGGCGGAAAACTCTCAATGGCATATTTGATGGCGAGATAGGTCGACCCCCAGATGAAGTAGGTGCAAGCCAACGCAATGATCACTAGCCACCATTGATTTTTTTGCGCCATCCCGACTAACCTTTCTCCAAAAAATAAAAACGCTTGCTGTTTGGTCCACAGCAAGCGTTTGCCTAATACCTCATTACACTTGCGGATTCAGTTTTTCCGGTTTGGCATATAACTTATTCAATGCGTTCAAATAAGCCTTGGCGGAAGCTACCACGATATCAGTATCCGCCCCTTGCCCATTGACAATGCGGCCACCCTTGGCCAGTCGCACGGTGACTTCACCTTGCGCATCAGTGCCGCTGGTAATGTTGCTCACTGAATACAGCAACAGCTCAGATTGGCTTTGCACCACATTTTCAATCGCCTTGAAGGTCGCATCGACCGGGCCGCCGCCATTGGCTTCGGTGCGTTGCTCGGCACCGTCCACGCCCAAGGTTAAAATCGCATGCGGAATCTCACCGGTTTGTGAAGCCACTTGCAGGTAAGAGAGTTTGAACATCTCACGTGACTCCTGCACCACTTCGTCATTGACCAGGGCATGCAAATCTTCATCAAAGATTTCAGATTTTTTATCCGCTAGCTCTTTAAAGCGGGCGAAGGCGGCATTGAGCGCGTCTTCGCTCTCCAGTTCAATACCCAGCTCTTTCAAACGTGTACGGAACGCATTGCGGCCAGACAGCTTGCCTAGCGTTAACTTATTAGCACCCCAGCCCACGTCTTCTGCACGCATGATCTCGTAGGTTTCGCGGTGTTTGAGCACCCCATCCTGGTGAATGCCAGACTCATGTGCAAAGGCATTGGCGCCCACAATCGCCTTGTTAGGCTGCACCGGGTAGCCAGTAATGGTGGATACCAGCTTGGAGGCAGGCACAATTTGTGTGGTGTCGATACGCGTGGTCAGGTTGAAAATATCACTGCGGGTTTTAATCGCCATCACAATTTCTTCCAGGCTGGCGTTACCTGCACGTTCACCCAAACCATTAATCGTGCACTCCACCTGGCGCGCACCATTCATGACGGCAGACAGCGAGTTGGCCACGGCCATGCCGAGGTCGTTATGGCAATGCGTAGACCAGATCACCTTATCGGAATTTTTGACGCGCTTAATCAGCTCGGCCATGCGCTCGCCCCACACGGAGGGGATGCTGTAGCCTACAGTATCCGGCACGTTAATGGTTTTGGCACCGGCTTCGATCACGGCTTCAAACACGCGCACCAGAAAATCAACCTCAGAGCGCACGGCATCTTCCGCTGAAAACTCCACGTCTTCAGTATATTCACGCGCCCATTTCACCGCTTGCACGGCCCGCTCAACCACCTGGTCTTCGGTCATGCGCAGCTTGTTTTCCATATGGATTTTGCTGGTGGCGATAAAGGTATGAATACGGCCCTTAGCCGCATGCTGAATCGCCTCACCGGCACGGCGCACGTCATTCTCACTGGCGCGGGCCAGGGAGCACACAGTAGAAGTTTTAATGACTTTGGCGATTTCTGAAATCGCCTCGAAATCCCCGGGACTGGCCGCCGCAAATCCGGCTTCAATCACATCCACACCCAGTTTTTCCAGCTGGCGTGCAATGCGGATTTTTTCTTCTTTGGTCATCGCGGCGCCCGGGCTTTGTTCGCCATCACGCAGCGTGGTATCAAAAATAATAATTTGTTCCATGTATGTTCCTATCTGATAGGCAGAATTTTACCCGCTTGTCCTACACTTGACCACAACCTTAGCCCACACGTGCCATGGATAAAAAAACGCGCCACAAAGACGCGTTTTCTCTAAGCAAAACACCTCGTTACTGACCGCGTTTTTTGGCCTCCAGCCGTCCGCGCACCCACATATAGTATCCAGACAACGCATAGACAAACACCACGCTGAACAATACTTCTGGCGGACTGTAGGAAATCAGCACAAATGCCATCACCACCGCCAGAATCGCCACAAAAGGCACTGAATGCCTGAGGTTGATATCCTTGCCACTGTAAAACTTGAGGTCAGACACCATAGAACCGGCCGCGAAGATGGTCAGGAACCAGGCGATCCATTTCACTTGCAAGGCGCCAAAGAAAATTTCACGGCCATCAATATTGTATTCGTACGAAACCCAGACAAAACCTGCCAGCAAAGCCGCTGCCGCAGGGCTGGGCAACCCCTGAAAGAAACGCTTATCCTGAAACGGGTCATCCAGCTTGGTATTAAAACGGGCCAGACGTAAGGCAGCACACGCACAATAAATAAAGGCAGCGATCCAACCCAGCTTGTTCATGGGCTGCAATGCCCACACATACATGATCAAGGCTGGCGCAACGCCAAAAGACACCATGTCTGACAGGCTGTCATATTCCGCGCCAAACGCACTTTGCGTTTTGGTCATACGCGCCACACGGCCATCTAGACCGTCCATCACCATGGCGATAAAAATCGCAATCGCTGACTGTTCAAAATGCTGGTTCATCGCCTGCACAATGGCATAAAACCCGCCAAACAAAGCCGCAGAGGTAAACAAGTTTGGGAGCAGGTAAATGCCACGCTGACGCAAACTGGTATGTTCTTCACGTCGGGATATGCGGGTTTGTGAGTCTGACATAGAAAAGATCAACAATAGAGATATGCGCATTGTTGCGGGCAATGACAAAAAATGCAAGCGCGGCCAGGCAAAGAAAAAGCCCTGGCGCGTGTTCAGGTTGCAACATCGCGCTGTGTTAAAATAGTCGTTTATTTCAGCCAGTTACCCTCATTTTCATGCAGTTTTCTCTACATAACACCGATGGCCTCGCCCGCCGTGGCACCGTCAGCCTGCCGCACGGCGAAGTGCAAACCCCGGCCTTTATGCCAGTGGGGACTTATGGCACCGTCAAGGCCATGTCCCCGCAAGAGCTCAATGATATCCAGGCCCACATCGTGCTCGGCAACACATTTCACTTGTGGTTACGCCCAGGCCTGGAAGTGATTGCTGCACATGATGGCCTGCACACATTCATGGGCTGGAATAACCCCATCCTCACCGACTCTGGCGGCTTTCAGGTGTGGAGCCTTGGGGATCTACGCAAAATCACTGAAGAAGGCGTGAAGTTCCAGTCCCCCATCAACGGTGACCGCTGTTTCTTGACGCCGGAAGAGTCCATGCGCATCCAGCGCGTGCTCAACAGTGACATCGTCATGATTTTTGACGAATGCACCCCCTATCCGGCCAGCCACGATCAGGCACGCAAATCGATGGAACTCAGCCTGCGCTGGGCACAACGCAGCCGGGATGCCTTTAATGTCTACCAAACCCAGACCATCACCCACACACTCGCCATGGTGGGCGGTCCTGCCGAAGTGAGCCAGTTACGATCAGACAACACCCCAACCAACGGCAATGCCTTATTCGGGATTATTCAGGGCGGCATGTACGAAGACCTGCGCGACATATCGCGCCAGGGGCTGGAAGCGATTGGTTTTGACGGCTACGCGATTGGTGGCTTGTCCGTGGGCGAACCCAAAGAAGATATGTTACGCATTCTGGCGCATACCGCACCACAAATGCCAACTGACAAACCACGCTACCTCATGGGCGTCGGCACTCCAGAAGACCTGGTCGATGCCGTCAGCTATGGCGTCGACATGTTTGATTGCGTCATGCCTACCCGCAATGCACGAAATGGCTGGCTGTTCACCCAATATGGTGATGTCAAAATTAAAAATGCCAGCTACAAGACAGATACCCGTCCATTAGATGATGAGTGTGAGTGCTATACCTGTCAGAATTTCAGCCGGGCTTATTTGCATCACCTGCATCGTATCGGTGAAATTCTGGGCGCCCGGTTGAATACCATTCATAACCTGCATTATTACCAGGTGTTAATGCAAGGGATGCGGGCGGCGATTGAAGAGAACCGTTTTGAGACGTTTAAGGCGGAGTTTGCTCGGAAGCGGGCGGAGAAGAGATAAGCATTTGCATAGTAATAACTCAGCGAATGTCTCCAATTGTGGCGCCACAGAAAATTAGCTTTCTCTTTCGCCTGTAGGCGACCATTCTTTCTTATGCTTGTCCATAAGAAAGAAGGCAAA
>CAKZJM010000270.1 GCA_936943315.1 uncultured Methylophilus sp.
GGTAACGTTCAGGTGGTGTTCCAGAAACAGGCTGATGGCCAGTGGCTGGCGGTCACGCATATCTGGAACTAACGATACATTTAGGCTCATTCATCACACTACCATCCCTTATGGACCAGCTCATTAAACAACGCTCCCAGGCCCTCACGGCATTGCTAGTGCTCGCCGTGATCTGGGGCTATAACTGGGTGGTGATGAAGAGTGCCTTACACTACGCCGGGCCGTTTCAATTTGCGGCCATGCGTACTTTTTTTGGTGCGCTGGTGCTGTTTTTAGTGCTGTTTGCCACTCGGCGCTCAATGAAGTTGACCGAGTTTCCTACCATGCTGGTGTTAGGCATCTTGCAGAATGTGGGTTTTACCGGTGTGCTGATGTGGGCGCTGGTCGAAGGTGGCGCCGGTAAAACAGCCGTGCTCACCTACACCATGCCTTTCTGGACATTGCTATTTGCCTGGCCCATTCTCGGGGAGCGGATTCATGGCTGGCAATGGCTGGCTGTGCTATCCGCGGTCTTGGGAATGGTGTTTATTTTTGACCCGCTGCATATCCGTGCGGATGCCTTTAGCATGATACTGGCCATTATTTCCGGTATCTCCTGGGCGCTGTCGGCCATCATGACCAAAACGCTGCATAAAAGGCATCCTGAGCTAGACCTCATTAACCTGACCGCCTGGCCGATGTTGCTGGGATCGCTGCCTATGGTCGCTATCGCCTTCCTGGTGCCTGCCCCGCCTATCGTCTGGGCGCCTTATCTTATTGGTGCGGTGTTGTTTAATTTTGTTCTTTGTGGCGCTCTGGCCTGGCTGCTTTGGCTGTTTGCCTTGCAGCGGTTGCCTGCCGGAATCGCCAGCATGGGTTCCATGTTGGCCCCGGTGCTCGGTGTGATTGCAGCCTGGATACAGCTGGGCGAAGTGCCTGACCAGATGGAGTTAACCGGGATGGTGCTGATTGCGTTTGCATTGCTGGTGATCTCGTGGGTGATGCTGCGAGAACAGCCGCGTCAATAAAAAGCCCGCTCTTGCGGGTTTTTTTACACCGCGCATCTCATCTTGTTTTAGAGCTTGTCCGCTGCACAAGCGCGTTTCATTTCTATTTTCCTCACCGGTTGCGCAAACAATCGGTTTGCCAAGGCAGACTGTGTTCAAGCCAACACCGCTGGCATTGCCCTTTCCCTTCGCACAGCCAAAATCCAATGGTCGCACTGTGGTAAAATTGCGGTTTTTAACCTATACCTCACTGCAGTTTAGATCGATAAGGACATCACATGGCTGGACATAGTAAATGGGCCAATATTCAACATCGTAAAAGTCGTCAGGATGCCAAGCGCGGCAAAATCTTCACCAAGCTGATCAAGGAAATTACCGTGTCAGCACGTATGGGTGGAGGTGACACCGCCATGAACCCGCGGTTGCGGGCTGCAGTGGCTGCGGCCAAAGAAGAAAACATGCCCTCGGACAATATCACGCGTGCGATTAAGAAAGGCACGGGCGAGCTTGAGGGCGTCAACTATGAAGAAATCCGTTATGAAGGCTATGGCATTAACGGGGCAGCCATCATCATTGATTGCCTGACCGATAACCGCCAGCGTGCGGTGATGGATGTGCGTCACGCCTTGACCAAACACGGCGGTAACCTGGGCACGGATGGCAGTGTGGCTTTTATGTTCAAACACTGTGGCCAGCTGGTATTTGAGCCGGGAGTTTCTGAAGATGCCGTCATGGAAGCGGCGCTCGAAGCAGGTGCCGAGGATGTGATCACCGACGAAGATGGCAGCATTGAAGTGATTACGGCGCCGGGTGATTTTGTAACGGTGAAAGAAGCTCTGGAAGCGGCTGGACTCAAGGCAGTGATGGCGCAAGTGACCATGAAGCCCCTGAATGAGGTGGTGTTCACAGGCGATGATGCGGTCAAAATGCAGAAGATCCTGGACATGCTGGAAGACCTGGACGATGTGCAGGACGTATACACTTCTGCCGTGATCGAAGAATAACAGGTGAAATTCACTGACTGGGCAAGTCATTTGTAATGGCCTCGCAACGCATCTTGGGAATAGACCCCGGGCTCAGGATCACTGGTTTTGGTGTGATTGAGACTGTCGATGGCAAATTGTCTTATGTGACCAGTGGCGTCATTAAAACAGCGTCTGCCAAAAAAGGCGAAGATGGGGAACCAGAAAAAGAAGCCTTGCCGGAACGCCTTAAGGTGATCCTGGATGGCTTGTTTGAAGTGATTGCAACTTACCAGCCAACCCAGGTGGCGATTGAAAAAGTCTTTGTGAACGTGAACCCGCAATCGACTTTGCTGCTCGGCCAGGCGCGCGGTGCGGCGATTTCGGCCGCAGTGATCCGTCAGTTGCCGGTGGCCGAATATACGGCCTTGCAGG
>CAKZJM010000271.1 GCA_936943315.1 uncultured Methylophilus sp.
TTGCAAAAATTCGAGTTTGTCTGCTTCGTCCAGCTCTGAAATTTCGCCTTCAATTTTGGCGCAAATGGTGACCACTGGCGCTTTCTCTGCTTTGGCCATTGCCAGCACTTTGTCCAGGTGCGGGTTATTTTCAAAGCCATCTTCAGTCACGTTAGTAATATACATGACTGGCTTGACGGTAATCAGGCACAGCGGTTTGAGCAGGTTGAGTTCTTCGGCATCCAGGCCTAGCGTGCGTACCGCTTTGGCTTCGTTTAAACAGGGCAGGACTTTATCGAGCACTTTGATCAGGGCGATGGCCTCTTTGTCGCCACTCTTGGCTTTTTTACCTTCACGCTGCATGGTTTTTTCAACGGTTTCCATGTCGGCCAGTGCCAGCTCGGTATTAATCACTTCAATATCGGCCAATGGGTCTACCTTGCCAGCAACGTGAATCACGTTGCCGTCTTCAAAGCAGCGCACCACGTGGGCAATGGCGTCGGTTTCGCGGATATTGGCCAAAAACTTGTTACCCAGGCCTTCACCCTTGGAGGCGCCCGCGACCAGGCCGGCAATGTCGACAAACTCGACAATGGCAGGTTGCACTTTTTGCGGTTTCACAATGTCAATCAGGGGTTGCAGGCGGGGGTCTGGCACTTCTACGATGCCAACGTTGGGCTCGATGGTACAGAAAGGATAGTTTTCTGCCGCGATGCCCGCTTTGGTGATGGCGTTAAACAGGGTGGATTTGCCTACATTAGGCAGGCCGACAATACCGCATTTCATAGTGGATGAACCTTAGCGTGAGTGTTGCCGCAGCATTTTATTGCGACAAAGATTGAATAAAACCAATATTTTACCGTTAGTAATGACATAGAGCCAAATCAATCTTGATGTGGCCCAAATGTTATGTCTGCATGACGGAGTACATTCAGGGTTAAATGATATAAAAATACTTGCATCACTGTGGGGCCGTCATCACAATAGTGAGGCGGTTCCTGACTAAGGATGAAACATGTTTCGTTTCAATATGACATCATTACATCAGCTATTGTCATCGCGATGGATCGCAGCGCTGGTCTTGTTCAGCGCTTTGCAGACGACCCTTCTGCTATGGATGAATGAACGCCAGCATGCCGAGGCGCTGCAAGCGGTTAAATTCAAACAATCCGTTCTGGTGGCTTCCGAGGCTATCCAGCAACGTCTCAATGCCTACCGCCAGATTTTAAAAGGCGTCGAACAGCTCTATATTTCTTCGCAGTTTGTATCGGCAGAAGAATTTAGGCGCTATGTGGAAGACTTTACCAAGAGCACCGAATATAACAGCCTCAATGCGCTGGGCTTTATCAAGTATATCCACCTGCATCATCCAGAAACATTCAAAGACCTGGAGATGCCTGTTCAACAATTGCTCAAGCAGCTCGAATTTATTAAGGGAGATGATGAGATCGCCCCGGTGTTATATGTGGAGCCACGCAATGATGTGAACCACGAGGCGCTGCTCAAAAACACTTTTCTCGATGCCCAGTTGCGTGCCGATTTGCTGGAGGCGGGGGATGGCAACCGCTTGGTGTTGTCGCGGCATTCTTCGGTCAGCAATGGGTTGCAACCCTACAAAAACTATATTTTTAATGCCCCGGTGTATCGGGGCACAGCAGAGACGCCATCGGTGGGCGATAGGCGCCGTCATTTGAATGGCTGGGTATTCTTGCGTTTTGATGTGACCACCTTGCTGGCTGAGGCCTTGCATGCCACTGAGCAACGACTGGTGCATTTTGACGTGTTTGACATGAGCCAGTTAGAAGGACAGGTGCCTTTGTATCACAGTGGGAGTGGTGAAGACGCCCATGTGCATGACGGCGAACCCGCCTGGAGTATGATGCATACCTTGAATGTGAGTGGCCAGGTTTGGCGGTTGCAGGCCCGGTCTACGCCAGCGTTTGAAGCGTCTACCGATTACAGCAATGCCGATAATGTGGGCATATTAGGCATGGTGATTAGCTTTTTGTTAGCCGGGTTGGTGCAGTTTATGGTGGTGCGCAACCGCACACGCAATGCCCTTGAAAAATACAGCCTGGCTTTAAGCAGCAGCGAGCAGCGCTGGAAGTTTGCCATGGAAAGCACTGGTGACGGCGTGTGGGACTGGAGCGTACCCGACGCCAAAGTGGTGTACTCGGATCACTGGAAAAGGATATTGGGTTTTGCGCCAGAGGAGTTAGATAACAAACCCACTACCTGGCATCAACGCATCCACCCGGATGACAGTGGCGAGGTGAGTGATTTGCATCAGCAGGTGTTGGCGGGTGAGCGGGAACAATATGCGGTGGAATACCGCATGCTGTGCCAGGACGGTAGCTGGAAATGGGTGTTTGACCGCGGCATGGTGCTGATGCACGACGAGCAAGGCAAACCAACGCGTATCCTGGGCACACTGGCCGATATCTCAAAAATCAAGCAGTCTGAAGAAGTGGTCTGGCAATATGCCAACGTGGATACCCTGACGGGCTTACCTAACCGGCGCCTGTTTTTTGATCGTCTGGACCAGGAACTGGACGCGATTAAACACAATAACCAAAAGCTGGCTATTGTGTTTTTAGATCTGGACCGTTTTAAAGAAGTGAATGATAGCCAGGGGCACGACCAGGGCGACAAACTGCTGTTGCAGGCGGGTAAACGCTTGCAAGGCTGCGTGGGCAGCAAAGACCTGGTGGCGCGCCTGGGCGGCGATGAGTTTGTACTCATGCTCAGCGATGCCACTGCCAGTTATGTGGAGGCGCTGGCACAACGGGTGCTCGATGCCTTGGCCCAACCTTTTCAACTGGATGATACGCATGCCTATGTCGCCGCCAGTTTGGGGATTGCGATTTTCCCCGATGATGCGGCCAATAAAGAAGACCTGATGAAGCGGGTCGACCAGGCCATGTATGCCTCCAAGCAAAAGGGCGGCAACTGTTTTACCTATTTCACGCCGCGCATGCAGCAAAACGCCGAAAACCGCATGCGCTTGTCGCATGATTTGCGGCAGGCCATCAGCAATGAAGAGTTTTTCCTTGAATATCAGCCGGTGGTTAACTTGCAAACCAATATGGTGGTCAAGGCCGAGGCCTTGCTACGTTGGCAGCACCCGGTTAAAGGCTTGATTCCTCCGATGGAGTTTGTCTGTATTGCCGAAGACAATTTGCTGATTGTGCCGATAGGGCAGTGGGTATTTAAAACAGCGATTGAGCAGTGCCGACAATGGCGGCAAACCTTGCACCCCATGTTCCAGATGGCGATTAACAAGTCTCCGGTGCAGTTTTCCGGTGAACATAGAACGGCAGATGACTGGTTATCTGCCGTGGCACAGGGGCATTATGAAGGCAATATGGTGGTGGTTGAAATTACCGAACGGCTGTTGCTCGATGCCAGTGAACAGATCAGTGACCGCCTGAAGCAATACAAGCAAGTGGGTGTACAAGTAGCCCTGGATGATTTTGGCACCGGCTATTCAGCCTTGTCTTACCTGAAGAAATTCCCCATTGACTACGTGAAGATAGACCGCTCATTTGTGCGTGAGCTTGATACCTCCAGTGAAGATGAAGCCTTATGCCGTGCCATTATTGTCATGGCGCATAGCCTGGGCATGCAGGTGATTGCCGAAGGCATAGAAAATAAACGTCAGCTCAGCCTGTTGCAAGAAATGGGCTGTGATTTTGGCCAGGGCTATTATTTCTCACCGCCCTTACGGCCCGAGGCCTATGCGCGCTGGCACCAGGCGTGGCACGAGAAGTTGGCAGCATTACCACGTAAACGCTAATGCTTATTTGCTATGCAATTGCAGCATGGCTTTTTCAAACTGACCCTGCGCCAATAAATCACTGACGGTGGTGGCTTTGATGATGCTGTCATCAATCGCGGCTTGCTCGTCTTTACACGCAGCTTTTAATACAAAATTGACGACCTCTGCCTTGTTGCCGGGATGGCCGATGCCGATGCGCAGACGCCAGTAATCTGGCGTGCCCAGGGCGGCATGGATATCGCGCAAGCCGTTATGGCCGCCGTGGCCGCCGCCGAATTTGAGTTTGGCCTGCCCAGGCGGTAAATCGAGCTCATCATGCACGATCAGGATTTCTGCGGGCTGGATTTTATAGTAATTGGCGATCGCCGCCACGGCCTTGCCGCTGGCATTCATGAAGGTGGTGGGTTTGAGTAGCCACTTGTCGCTGTGCGGTTGCCATTTGCCAGCGATGCCGAATAGTTTGGCTTCAGCGGCCAGGCGGCTATTGGATTGTTGCGCCAGTAGATCTACAAACCAGAAGCCAGCGTTATGCCGCGTCATGGTGTATTTGTCGCCGGGATTACCCAGCCCTGCAATCAGTTTTATACCGGTCATGTGTGTTTAGTCAGACAAAGAAAAAACGCGCACTCGAGAGCGCGCGTTTATTGTAGCGGTTTTCGCTGCAGCAGCTAATTATTCAGCGGCTGGAGCTTCATCAGCGGCCGCTTCTTCACCACCGCGTGGTTTCAGAATCGTAGCGACAGCGGAGTCATCACCGTGTGCCAGCTGTACGAACTCAACGCCTTTTGGCAGTTTGATTTCTGACAGGTGGATAGAGTGGCCAGCTTCCAGCTTGCCCAGATCCACTTCAACGAACTCTGGCAGGTCTTTTGCCAGGCAGCTGATGTCAGCTTCGGTCTGGATGTGGGAGATGTTACCACCGCCTGTTTTCACGCCAGGGGCCACATCTTCGTTGACGAAGTGGAAAGGCACTTTAACGTGGATTTTCTCAGTCGCTGAAACGCGCTGGAAATCGATGTGCTGAATGGTGTTACGCACTGGGTGCAGTTGATAGTCACGCAGCAGAACGCTTTCAGCTTTGCCATCCAGAACCAGGTTCAGGATAGAGGCGTGGAACGCTTCATGGCGGAACTCCATGAACAGCTCTTTGTGGTTCAACTCGATAGACACAGCGGCTTGGTCACCACCGTATACAACACCTGGCACGCTACCGGCGCGACGCAGGCGGCGGCTCGCACCCGTACCTTTTACGTCACGTTTGACGGCTTTAATTTCGATACTCATATTGAGGCTCCTAAAAACGCCATAAATGGCGGTACTGCACTAAAAACTGCAAGCCGCGACCAGCTTGCAGCACAAAAAATTTTAATCCATACTTTCTAACTTTATATTTATGGATTAATCCATAAATAAGGAAGAAACGGATTCTTCCTGGCTGATGCGCTTGATGGTTTCTGCCAGCAAAGGTGCCGCACTCAATTGGCGGATTTTGCTGCAGGCCTGTGCGCCAGCGTTTAATGCAATGGTGTTAGTCACGACCAGTTCATCCAGGGCTGAGCCCATGATACGGTCACCGGCACCACCGGATAACACCGGGTGAGTGGCATAAGCCACCACTTTGGTGGCGCCACGGTCTTTCAACGCAGCGGCGGCTTCACACAGCGTGTTGGCGGTATCCACCATGTCATCCATGATGACGCAGGTGCGACCTTCAACCTCACCAATAATATTCATGACCTTAGCTACGTTGGCTTTTGGGCGGCGCTTGTCGATAATCGCCAGGTCTGCATTCAACTGTTTGGCGGCAGCACGGGCACGCACCACACCACCGACGTCTGGGGAAACTACCACCAGGTTTTCGTGATCCTGCTTGACCAAGTCGTCAAGCAAAATCGGTGTTGCGTAAATATTATCGACCGGGATATCAAAGAAGCCCTGAATCTGGTCAGAGTGCAAATCCATGGTCAGCAAGCGGTTCACGCCCACGCTGGTCAACATATTGGCGACCACTTTGGCGGTAATCGCCACACGGGCAGAGCGCGGACGTCTGTCTTGGCGCGAATAACCCAAATAAGGGATCGCTGCCGTAATGCGGCCTGCTGAGGAGCGACGCAAGGCGTCAACCATGACCATGACTTCCATCAGGCTGTCATTGGTCGGGTAACTGGTAGACTGCAACACGAACACGTCACGGCCACGTACGTTTTCAAGCAGTTCCAGCATGATTTCACCGTCTGAAAAGCGGCCAACATCTGCACGCCCTAATTCAATGCCCAAATGCTTGGCCACTTCTTGTGCCAGTACCGGATTGGCATTGCCGGTAAATACCATCATGTTGGCGTTACTCAACGTTGTACCCTTTTTTAGCGATGACGATGTCTTGAAACCTGTGCCCTGGCATTTGGCTAGGCACTATAAAAAATTTAAGCGTGTAAATTATTAAATCTACACGCTTATGTTTGGCTGAGGAGGAAGGATTCGAACCTTCGCATGCCGGAATCAAAATCCGGTGCCTTAACCAGCTTGGCGACTCCCCAAAAACTTGTCTATATTACGCTTGATCACGCTTGTCGCGTGGCTTCGTCACTGTCCGCAACCGAAGCAAAAAGCGGATGGTATTTTAACCCTTTTGCCCAAAAACCAGAAGTGTTTTCTGGTCTATTTGCAATCAATGCATCTGCTTTTTCTGCGCTATCCACTGCTACGAACACCGAAGCACCTGAACCACTCATACGGGCATCGCCGTATTGTTTTAACCAGGCCAGTGTATTGGCAACTTGAGGATAAATTTCACAAACGACGGCTTCCATATCGTTTCTGGCTTGCCGCCAGAACGCGCCTGAATTAGCGCCGTTTGAAAAGTCCGCTATTCTCAATGGTTTCGAGTCTCTTGTCAATGCTTGATGTGCAAAAATTTGCGCAGTCGGCACCTCGACCTGCGGTGTGATGACCACATAGTATTTTTCCAGCATGGCAGGCGGTAGCGCCACGGCAGATAATTGTTCACCCACGCCTTCTGCCCAGGCCGGCTGGCCAAAGATAAAGACGGGCACATCTGCACCCAGGCTCAGGCCGATGTGCATCAGTTGTTGCCGTGAGTAGCCTAATTGCCATTGCTGGTTGAGCGTCAGCAGTACCGTGGCCGCATCTGAGCTGCCGCCACCGAGGCCGCCACCCATCGGGGTGCGCTTGTGGCAAACAATCTCAGCGCCCAGCGTGCAGCCACTGGCCTGTTGCAGAGCGCGTGCAGCGCGCACCGTGAGATCTTTTTCTGCGGGAACGCCGGGCAGTGGATTGAGAAGGAGAATCTGGCCATCCGTGCGGGGGCGAATCTCCAGCGTGTCACCATGATTGAGTAATAGAAACAGGCTTTGCAGGGTGTGGTAGCCATCGGCACGGCGGCCGGTGATATGCAAAAACAGGTTGATTTTACAGGGGGCAGAATAGGCGGTAGCGTCCATGGCCGCTATTGTAAAGCAAGCAAGGGCGTCATCGCCATGTTGATGGCGATGACTGCGTGTTATTCCAGGATCATGCGGCCCTGACCGTCTTGCAATGGGCGCTGGTTAGGCTCACCGATGGCTTGCTGCAAGGTGCCCAATTGGAATTTGGATAATTTGAGCGGCTCTTTCATGATGACCCATTGCACGCCTTCGGTACACGGTGGCGCGGTCAGCGAGCCGCTATAACGGTAATAGGCTGGCTTGTTCGGCATTAAGTCAGCCGGGGTGACGCGAATGGCCAGCGGTTTGCTCTGTTCTTTTTCTTTAGGCACACTGCCCAGCAGTTTTTCAAACGCAGGGTTTTCGCTGCCTTCTTCGAGCATGACGGCGATGATCACGCGGTGGCCAGCCTTATCCTCATGCACCATGTGCAGTTCGGCGGCAAACGTCTTCTGTTTGATCTGGTGTTCGCTAGGCACATGCACACTAATATATTTGAGCTGGTATGGTTTCTGGTCCAGCACCATCATATTGCCGCTCCCTGCATCCAGAATCAGGCTGTGATCCTTGAGGGCGATATTCTTAAGCGGGAACTTCTGCAAGCGCTTGATCGGTTTAAGCGCAGCGCTGATGGTGTTATCAATATTAATGGGGGATTGCTGGCTGCCTGCATTGCACGCGGCAAATTCAGGATTCAGGCTGCCCCATTTCTCCGGTCCGCGTGGGCCGCTGTAGGCCCATGATTTGTCGCCGGCGTTCTCTTTTTTGCCAGCCTCATTTTTGGCCGCTTTATCCTTGTCTTTGCCAGCGTCATTTTTGCCGGTTTCAGCGTTTTTGTCTGCTTTGGCAGCCGGGTCTGGCTTGCCGGAGGCTGCTTTGCTGTCAGCGGGTTTGGCGTCGGCTTTAGCGTCGGGCTTGGCCGTGGGCTTGGTGGCAGCCGGTTTCGCTTCAGCTGGCGCTTTTTCTTCTGGCGCCGAGTTGGCGGGGGCTGCGGCGGCCGGTTCGGCCACGCTGTCGGGCGCAACCGGCTTATCTTTGCTGCTGGCGACGGCAGGCTTCACCGGATTCGCCGCGCGTTTGGCGGCCGCTTCCTGGCGCTGTTTTTCTTTGGCTTGCCATTTGCACACATATTGCTGTGCGACTTCAACCTCAGACTCAGGCAGGGGCTCAATGAAATCTGCCTGCTTGGCAGTGGTGCCGGCAGAGTAGACCAGTTCTTCGTCTTCGTATTGAAACACCTGGATGGTGGCTGCCTTGCGTTTGTCGCAATCAAAATACCATAAGGCTTTGGCGTGGTTGTATACGCGGTCTACAGATTCTACGTTTTTTTGCGGGGTGCTGTAATCGACCTTGACCCAGGCCTTGATGTAAGGTTTTTCTTCAAGCAGCGATTGCTTGTCTATCATGAGCTGGTTGTAATCCGTTTTTTTGATCGACAGCCATTGCGATGCATGGCTGTGACCAGGCAGCAGGCATAGCACTAGCCACAGGCTAGAAGCCAGCCAAAAGCGACGATAACAGGAGGTAAACAGGACACTACTCATACTGCCATTATCGACGCCTCGCGCTGAATCTTTAATCAGCCTAGCGGGGAAAATGGTGAGTAGGAGGTGTGCTTACCAGTGCTGGATGACCAGCTTCAGGCGGATATCTTGTTGCTGCAGGCGCGTACTGTAAGGCAGTTGTTCCACGCTGCTGTTGAGCGCCGTCTGGCGATAATCATCATAAGAGATTTGCCATTCATCCTGCGTCAGGCTGGCGGGCGCGCCACTCTCCAGGTAATTGGCCTGGAACGGACTGGCTGTATGCGGAATGCCGAGTACCCACTGGGTTAATCCCGCCAGCGGTAAGCGCCAGCCAAGCAGGCGCTCGGTCAGGCTGCCAACATCTGAGGCAGTATGCTGTTTACCTGCTTGGTCTGTGAGGGTGACCGCTTGGGCCGTGCGCTGGATGAGTGCCACTTGTTGGCCAAGCGGGCTGAAAATGCGCATGGTATCGGTCTGGTCATGATGTTGCCATTCCATGCGTGCGGTATAGCCTTTCCCGGCATACTGTACCGCGAGCTTGGCCTCCAGGCTGAACGCCTGGGCCGCTTGCAACCGCTGCGTGCGCTGTTGCGACAGCGTAGTGGCGGTGGTTTGAGTGGGGGGCTCAGGCAAAGAAACACAGCCTGCCAGGCCCAGGCTGAATGCCAGACTCAGCAGGGCAGCTGCTACGCGGCTGCTCATGGCCTCAGGACTGCGCGTGAGCGTGAACCGCATTACAGGGCAGATTTCAGTTTTTGGGCAGTGGCTACCAATGTTTCATTATTTGGATTGGCGGTCAGCGCCTGGTCCAGAATTTGTTGCGCTTCATCGCGTTTGCCCTGTTTCCATAGCACCTCTGCCAGGTGGGCCGCAATTTCAGGGTCCTGCTGAATGGTATAGGCGCGGCGCAACTCCTCGGTGGCGCGATTCAAATCTCCCAGGCGGTAATAGACCCAACCCAGGCTGTCCATGATGTAATGATCTTCAGGCGCAAGCTTGGTGGCCGTTTCAATCAGGTTCTTGGCCTCCATCAGCTTGATGTTGCGGTCAGCGTAAGAGTAGCCCAGTGCATTGTAAGCCGGAGCCATGTCAGGCTTCATTTTAATCACCTTGTTCAAGGTGTCTTCCATGACATCAAACTTGCCTTTGCGCTCGGCATTCAAGGCATAGTCATACTGCAACTCAGGGCTTTCCGGGAATGTTTGTACCGCTTTCTCCAGCAGCGCAAACGCTTCATCGTTCCGCTTGGCCTGGTTGAGCATCAGGGCTTCGTTTTGGATAACGAGGGCTTGCTGCTCGGGCGTCAGGCCGTCCACGTTATCGAGCATGGTAATGGCAGCGTCGATGCCGTCGCGTCTGGCAATGATGGCCGCTGCCGCCATGCGGCCCGCCAAAAACTGCTCTCCGTCAGTGATCTTGTCAAACCATTGCTGGGCGCGGGCATCGTCTTTTTGCTCGGCTGCCGAGCGGCCCAGGTTGAAATACACTTTGTTGGGTTCTTTAAACCCAACCTCCAATGCATGCTCAAGGCGCAAGTCGGCAAAACTGTATTCTTTTGCATCCAATGCCAACAGGCCGACAATCACGTTCATTTCCGGGTTGTCTTTATGGCGTTCGAGCAATTTGGTGAACTCAACCTTGGCATCGGTGGTGTTTTTTTGTACCAGTAAGGCACGGGCCAATGCCAGGCGGATCTGGTCAGCTTCAGGGTTGGCTTTTAAAAAGTCGCGGTAAAAAGCGATGCCTTTTTGCGGATCCCGTTCACTCAGCATCTGGCCACGGATTTGTGCGGGTGGCTCCCAGCCTGGACGCAGTTTGGAAGCGGCTTTCAGTTCAGCCTCCATCAGGCTTTCGTCGTGGGCAAAGTAGGCGGCTTGCGAGATGGCAAAATGCGCTTCAGGCAATTTGGGATAAGGCTTGGCGAGTTGCTGAATCGCTTCCAGCACCGCTTTCTTGTCCGTCACCCGCATCAGCACGCTGTTGAGCTCCATGAAGGCATTGGGACGGATATTCTCGTTAGCCAGGACCTTCTGGATTTGCGGCACGGCTTTTTGCAGGTTGCCGTTCGCAATCAGCAACTGGCTGGCCGCCTGCGCCGCCGGGATGGAATCGGGGGCCAGCTCTGCCCACAGTTCGGCCGATGGCAGCGCCAGTTGTGGTGTGCGGGCAATGGTGGCGGCTTGTGTGGCGCGTTCTGCCAGCAGCGGGTCGCGCGTTTGTTTGGCTAAATCCAGGAACAACTGGCCTGCCAGCACAAACTCACCACGTTGCGCGGCGACTTCCCCCAACAGGTATTTATAAACAAACTCAGCCGTCGGGGCGTTTATGGTGGGCGAAGTGCTGGCCGACCAGGCCGGGGTTGCCAGTAATGCCAGCCAGAGCGCTAGGGTCGTACGGCGCTTTGCGGTGGGTTTGAGCGTAAATCGGCTGGTTTGAGGCATAGGGGATTCCTGTTTAATTAGTCTGTTGATGAACAGTGCCATGACTGAGATATGAGGGTTGGTTTGCAATACTGAATTTTTGTTTAGTCCGTGACAGTTGCTGCAAGTTCATCCATAATGTGCGATTTGTAACTGAATTGTAATTGGCGCTTTGGTGCCGGCTAAAATGCCGTGAAACAAGAGTGTTTTAGCACTATAACTTTTTGGTGAAATCTTTGTCTAGGGATTTGCTGGTGAGCGCTGGCTTTGCCAGCTGTAAACTGTCATTTTTAGTAGGTAGGTGTGTGAAAGAATCATGGCAAATTTAACAGTAGAAGCAATCGAATTGACCCGAA
>CAKZJM010000272.1 GCA_936943315.1 uncultured Methylophilus sp.
GGATAAAAGGATACTGGCGGCTTGAAGGTTTGAATTCTTCAACCTTGATTTTTTCGATCTGCTTGGCGCGGCTGGTGGCCTGTTTGGCTTTGGAGGCGTTAGCTGAGAAGCGACGCACAAAGTCTTGCAAATCTGCAATTTGCTGCTTGGCCTTGGCATTGTCTTTGGCTTGCTGGTTACGGGCGGCAATGCTCGCCTCCATATAGTCGTCGTAATTGCCTGGGTAAGAAGTGATCTTGCCATAGTCCATGTCACAGGTATGCGTACATACCTGGTTTAAAAAGTGGCGGTCATGGGAAATGATGACCATGGTGCAATCACGGTTGTTAACCACATCTTCCAGCCAGCGGATGGTATTAATGTCGAGGTTGTTGGTCGGTTCATCGAGCAGTAACACGTCGGGGTTGGCAAACAGTGCCTGTACCAGCAATACACGCAGTTTCCAGCCAGGCGCCACGGCGCTCATGAGGCCGTTGTGCTGTTCGATAGGGATGCCCACGCCCAGTAACAGTTCACCTGCGCGCGCTTCAGCCGTATAGCCGTCATATTCGGCAAACACGCCTTCCAGCTCTGCTGCGCGCATGTAGTCGTCTTCAGTCGCTTCGAGGTTGGCGTAAATGGCATCACGCTCTTTCATCGCATTCCACATTTGCTCGTGACCCATCATGACCACGTCCAGCACGCGCTGGTCTTCGTAAGCAAACTGGTCCTGTTTCAGAAAGGCCATGCGTTCGTTCGGATCTAGGCTGACATTGCCACTGGTGGGTTCTAATACACCTGCGAGAATCTTCATAAAGGTGGATTTACCGCAGCCGTTGGCGCCAATCAAGCCATAACGGTTACCGTCACCAAATTTGACAGACACGTTTTCAAACAGTGGCTTGGAGCCAAACTGCATGGTGATATTGTTTGCAATTAACATGAACAACCTTCTTAAAAGTTTTGCTGCGTATCAACGCAGGGAAATATTTTTTAGCAAGCCCACAAAAGGCCATGCTTAACAAGCGGCGATGATTAAAATGTGTTGTAAATCACGACTTCATTCATGGGTAACTGGCCGCCGCGAGGTTTGGCGGCTTCTAAAGCTTTGCCAACCACGACAAACATGACCGGCACATGATCGGCTGGCAGATTAATCAGTTTTGCCACGGCGTCAAAGTCAAAGCCATCCATGGGGCAGGTGTCATAGCCCATCTCCTTGGCAGCCAGCATCAGCGTCATGGCAGCCATGCCGCCAGAACGCATGCCTTCATCGCGCTGGGCCTGTTCATGGTCAGTGTAATACCCATGAATCGCATTCACCAGGTAGTCACTCACCGGTTGCGGCGCATTGGCCCAATAACGTGCCGGATCTTTTTCCCATGCCTTTAAGTCCGCTGTCAGGATAATCAATAGCGAGGCATCTGTGACTTGGGCCTGGTTCCAGCTCACAGCGCGAATCTGGTGGCGTAGCACTGGATCGGTCACCACGACAAAGCGCCAGTGCTGGATGTTAAATGCCGTGGGTGACAGCATGGCAAGCGACATTAACTGTTCGATTTCAGCCTCCGTCATGCGGTGGCTGGAATCGTAGGTTTTGATGGAACGGCGTTCCTGTATGGCTTGTGATACCTTCATGTCTTCTTCAATATTCAATGTTTAAAATGTCTAACTGCATGGTGCCCGCGGGGCGTTGCCATAAAGTGCTATCGCCCACTTTACGGCCTAGCAATGCCTTAGCCAGTGGCGAGACGTAACTCACTTTTTGCTGTGCGATATCCGCTTCGTCTTCCCCAACAATTTTGAAAGACTGCTGTTCGCCTTCTTCGTCCTCAACAGTCACTGTCGCGCCAAACAGGACGGTATGGCGCGGTTGCTGCAAGGGCTCTACCAGCTGCGCCGACTCCAGCCTGGCGACCAGGTAACGCAAGTCGCGGTCTATCTCTGCCAGCTTCTGTTGCGCATTCGGGTCTTCTTTGCGCGCGCTAAACTGCTGACGCTGTGTTTCCAGTGCTTTGGCTGCCTGCTGTAATTGTTGCAAGCCGTCAGGGGTCACATAGTTGGCATGCGGACTGATCGGGCGTTCCGGCAGGTCTGTGCCTGCCAGTTCCAGATCGTCTTCTTTCACAAATCCGCGGCTCATATTGTGGTCAGGCTGCGCTTAAAAGTAAGTCAGGCCCAACGCAGCGCGCACTTCACTCATAGTCTGGGCAGCCACTTCGCGGGCTTGCTCGGTGCCTTCGCGCAGCAATTGCAAAATATATCCTTTGTCACTGGCCAGTTCGGCACGGCGGGGGCGGATAGGTTCCAGCATTTCTTGCAACACGGCTTCGAGGCGCTTTTTAACGATGCTATCTGCCAGGCCGCCACGCGTGTAATGCGCTTTGAGTTCAGCGACAGCGGCTTTGTCCGTATCAAAAGCGTCCAGGTAGGTGAAAGCGATATTGCCCTCCACATGGCCCGGGTCTTCAATTTTCAAGTGCAGCGGGTCGGTATACACGCGTTTTACCGCCTTGGTCACTTCATCCGCAGTGGCACCGAGGTTAATCACGTTACCCAGTGACTTACTCATTTTGGCTTTGCCATCAATGCCAGGCAGGCGGCCCAGCTCAGGTACCAGCGCTTTGGTTTCAACCAGGATTTCCTGCTTGGTACTGATGTTTTTATACGTGCGGTTAAAGCGGCGTACGATCTCGTTGGTTTGTTCAATCATGGGGATCTGGTCTTCACCCACCGGCACCAGTGTCGCTTTAAATGCCGTAATGTCTGCGGCCTGGCTCACCGGGTAGGTAAGGAAACCAGCCGGAATATCGCGCTCAAAATCACGCAGGCGGATTTCTTCTTTCACCGTCGGGTTACGTTCCAGCCGGGCCACGGTCACCAGGTTCAGATAATAAAACGCCAGCTCGGTCAGCTCAGGTACTTGTGACTGGATAAAGATGGTCGACAGTTTGGGATCTATGCCCACCGCCAGGTAATCCAGCGCTACTTCCACCACATTGCGGTGCACTTTATCGATGTCATCCATATTATCGGTCAGGGCTTGCGCGTCAGCCAGCATCACATACTGCTTGTATTCATGCTGGTATTTGACACGGTTGCGCAAACTGCCGACAAAATGCCCCAGATGCAACGGGCCGGTAGGGCGATCGCCAGTGAGGATAATGGATTGTGTGCTCATCGTTTTGTTCTCTGTGTAAGGTGAGTTCGAATCAAAAATTAAAGGTTATTCCCACTCAATGGTGGCGGGTGGTTTGCCGGAAATGTCATAGACGACACGGTTAATGCCGCGCACTTCATTGATAATGCGGTTAGAGACTTTGCCGAGCAGGCTATAAGGTAATTCTGCCCAATGCGCTGTCATAAAGTCGCTGGTGACCACGGCACGCAATGCCACCACATAGTCGTAAGTGCGGCCATCGCCCATGACGCCTACCGATTTGACCGGCAAGAATACCGTAAATGCCTGGCTGGTCAGGTCATACCAGGTTTTACCCGTGGCTGCATCTACTGTGTTGCGCAACTCTTCAATAAAAATGGCATCGGCACGTTGCAACAGCAAGGCATAGTCGCGTTTGACTTCACCCAGGATACGGACGCCCAGGCCAGGGCCGGGGAAGGGGTGGCGATAGACCATGTCACGTGGCAAACCTAGTGCCACACCCAGTTCGCGTACTTCATCCTTAAACAGGTCGCGCAACGGTTCCAGCAGTTTCAGTCCTAACTGTTCCGGCAGGCCACCGACATTGTGGTGGCTCTTGATGGTGACGGCTTTTTTGGATTTGGCGCCGCCGGACTCAATCACGTCAGGGTAAATCGTCCCTTGGGCGAGGAAGGTTGCACCTTTGTGGCCTGCGCCGCTGGCTTTGAGTTTGGCGGCTTCGGCTTTGAATACTTCCACAAATTCAGCACCGATAATCTTGCGCTTGGCTTCAGGGTCGCTCACGCCAGCCAGTTTGCCCATAAACTGCTCTGTCGCATCGACGCGTATCACTTTCGCATGCAGTCGACCGGCAAACATCTCCATCACCATATCGCCTTCATTGAGACGTAACAGGCCGTGGTCTACAAATACACAAGTCAGCTGATCGCCAATCGCGCGGTGGATTAATGCGGCGGCAACAGAGGAGTCTACGCCACCGGAGAGGCCTAAAATCACCTCTTCGTCACCTACCTGGGCTTTGATCTTGGCGACGGCCTCAGTAATGTAATCGCCCATGATCCAGTCTGCTTTTGCGCTGCAAATGTCTAGCACAAAGCGCTCTAGCATGGCCTGGCCTTGTTTGGTATGGGTCACTTCCGGATGAAACTGCACGGCGTAAAAGCGGCGGTCTTCATCGGCCATGGCCGCGATTGGCGTGGTCTCGTTGCTGGCAATCACTTTAAAGCCTTGTGGCAGTTCGGTCACTTTGTCACCGTGGCTCATCCACACATCAATCAGGCCGTGGCCTTCAGCGTTGGTGGCATCCTGAATATCGCGGAACAGGGCAGAGTGGCCGCGTGCGCGTACCTGCGCATAGCCAAACTCGCGTTTATGGCCTGCCTCAACCTTGCCGCCTAATTGCTGGGCCATGGTTTGCATGCCATAGCAGATGCCTAATACCGGCACGCCTAGCTCAAAAACAGCTTGGGGAGCCTTGTCTGTTTCTTCTTCATACACGCTGGCATGGCTGCCGCTTAATACGATGCCATCGGCACCGAAGTTGCGTACAAATTCGTCAGAAACATCACAAGGATGAATTTCACAATAGACATGGGCTTCGCGCACACGGCGTGCAATCAACTGGGTGACTTGTGAGCCGAAATCTAAGATCAGGATTTTGGAGTGAGACATGTTTTTTTAGCCACAGAGAGCACAGAGGACACAGAGTCTGAGAGAAGGGATTCTCTGTGAGCTCTGTGTCCTCTGTGGCTTAAATTAAAAATGGAGTCAGTCGCGTTTATCAATACTGTTAATCAATACGATAGTTAGGCGCCTCTTTGGTAATCTGCACATCATGCACGTGCGATTCGCGCATACCGGCACTGGTGATTTGTACAAACTCAGCCTTGTTACGCATTTGCTCAATGGTAGAACAACCAACATAACCCATGGAAGCGCGCAGGCCGCCCATCAACTGGTGAATCACTGCTACAACGCTGCCTTTGTAAGGCACGCGGCCTTCAATGCCTTCTGGCACCAGTTTGTCAGCGTTCGCTGTGTTGTCCTGGAAGTAACGGTCAGAAGAACCTTTTTGCATGGCACCAATCGAGCCCATGCCGCGGTATGACTTATAAGAACGGCCTTGGTACAGTTCAACTTCGCCCGGCGCTTCTTCAGTGCCCGCAAACATGCCGCCCAGCATCACATTGTATGCACCGGCCGCGATGGCTTTGGAAATGTCGCCAGAGAAACGGATACCACCATCGGCAATAAACGGCACGCCGGATTTTTCCAGCGCCTTAGCCACATTGCTGATAGCTGTGATTTGTGGGACACCGACGCCAGCCACGATACGTGTGGTACATATGGAGCCGGGGCCAATCCCCACTTTGACGCAGTCAGCGCCGTGGTCTACCAGTGCCAGTGCTGCCTCTGCCGTGGCAATGTTGCCGCCAATCACTTGCAAATCTGGGTAACGGGTTTTTGCCCATTTCACACGGTCCAGCACGCCTTGCGAATGACCGTGAGCGGTATCAACCACAATCGCATCCACACCGGCTTCGACTAAGGCTGCAATGCGTTCATCGGTGCCATCGCCCACGCCGACGGCAGCGCCTACGCGCAAGCGGCCTTTTTCATCTTTACAGGCCAATGGATGATCTGAGGATTTTTGGATATCTTTAACAGTAATCAAACCTTTGAGTTCATAGTTCTCACCGACGACCAGCAAACGCTCTAAACGGTGCTTGTGCAGCAATCCCATGATTTCTTCGCGGCGCGCGCCTTCGCGCACGGTGACCAAACGGTCTTGTGGCGTCATCACATTGCTAACGGCCTGATCAAGATTGGTTTCAAAACGCAGGTCACGGTTGGTGACGATACCCACGACTTTGCCATCTTGTAACACTGGCAAGCCTGAGATTTTTTGTTGTTTGGTGATGTCCATCACTTCACGCACGCTCATGGCGGGGTGGATGGTGACTGGGTCAATAACGACGCCTGACTCGAAACGTTTGACGCGTGAAACGCGGGATGCCTGCATTTCGACCGTCATGTTTTTATGAATAATGCCCATGCCGCCCAATTGCGCCAGGGCAATGGCCATGCGTGCTTCGGTGACGGTGTCCATCGCAGCGGATAACAGTGGAATATTTAAAGTGATGCTTTTGGTCAGCTTGGTGCTGAGGTCAACCTCGCGAGGCATCACATTCGAATGGGCGGGAACGAGTAAAACGTCATCAAAGGTAAGAGCTTGTTGCAACAAACGCATGTGAATTCCTTATCTCCAAAATATAATTATACCGATTTCGTTTTGCCTTGACAAAGCGTTTTGCATTTTTTGCGATGCAGATTGCGCGGTCTGGCATGGTTTATGCATGGTGGTTTTCGAATAAGCGTGTGGACTAATTGGATGAAAATGACTTTAAAACTGATGGTGGTGTGGGTCTTGTGTTTCTGCCTGCCAGCAGGGGCTGAAATTTACAAGTGGCGCGATGAAAAAGGCGTGATGAATTACTCGGATGTTCCGCCTAAGGCCAATGGTGCCAGCACGCAAAAAATCAAGGCCGCCACAGTGCCTAACGATGTTCCTCTGACACGTTCAGATGCTTATCGTCCGGAGGAAGCCGCTACGCCTGCCAATCGCAAGTCTGCTGAAAACCGCGATGCCACTAACCCGTCCCCTGAAGCTGAGGCATTAAAGCTGATGCAAGAGCGGTTGAAGTCGCAAAACTGCGCTTCGGCCCGCAATAACTACCGTAACTACGCAGTGGGTGGCCGTATGCAGAGTGTCAATGAAAACGGCCAGAGAGAATTTATGAGTGATGAGCAAATTAAAGAAGGCATGGCGCGCGCTCAGCAAGAGATTGACGAAAATTGTCCGCCTGAGTAAGCAAAAAACGTCAATGCCAGCGCTATGATGAATTGCGCTTCCCATTTTTGGCAGCTGCGCGCTGCCGCCTGGCTTCTTTCGGGTTGGCAAGCAATGGCCGATAAATTTCTACACGGTCCAAGGCTTTTAACACCTGATGAGCCGTCGTCTTTTTGCCAAAAATCCCAAAAACAATTCCAGATATTGTAATTTCAGGGTACATGTCCAGCATGCCAGATTGAAGCACGGCCTCCATGGCGGTTGTTCCCGGCCTGACCTCAAGCGCGATGATGCTTTGTGTATTCGGTAGGGCGTAAGCCACTTCTACCTGAATCATTTCTGACTGGATTTGTGGCATGATTTATTTCAAGTTCAGTTTGTCTGCTTGCTTCACAAAGCTGTCGACGAAGGTATTGGCGATGTGGCTGAATACAGGCGCGATTATGCGTTCGATCAGACTGTTGGCAAATACATACTCCAGTTTGAATTCAATTTTGCAGGCGTCTTCACGCAGCGCGATGAAGTTCCATTGCCCCGTCAGTTGCTTGAAAGGGCCATCCACCAGGCTAATGTCCATGCGGGTGGGAAACTGCTTATGGTTGCGCGTCGTAAACTGCTGCTGCAGGCCATGATAGCGGATATGTATGGTGGCCTGGGTAAACTCTGGCGTACGTTCAATCAACTCACTGCCGCCGCACCATGGCAAAAAACTCGGGTAATCTTCTACCGCGTCCACCAGTTGAAACATGGCTGCGCACGAATGCATGACTAAAACGGTTTTTTCTACTTGCGCCATAGGTTAAACGGTTGTGCCGGAATGAAATGGGGTTTTGGGTTAAAATGCTATTTTAAGTGATTTAAGCCTGCACACCAGCGTTATGACCATCGCGCAAAACAAAAAAGCGTTTTTTGACTACTTTATCGAAGAAAAATACGAGGCCGGTATTGTGCTCGAAGGATGGGAAGTCAAAGCCATTCGCGATAACCGCATCAATTTGAAAGAGGCGTATGTGGTGATCATGCGCGGCGAAATTTACCTGATCGGCTGCCACGTCACGCCTTTAGGCTCCGCGTCTACCCATGTTAGGCCTGATGCGATCCGTACCCGCAAATTGTTGCTGCACAATGAAGAAATTGCCAAGCTGATTGGTAAAGTAGAGCGGTCCGGTTATACCATCGTCCCGCTGGATATGCATTTTACGCGTGGCCGTATCAAGGTGCAGATTGGCTTGGCCAAGGGTAAGAAGCAGCATGATAAACGTGACGTTGAGCGTGAAAAAGACTGGAAGCGCGAGCAAAGCCAGTTGCTGAAAAACAAGGCGCGCGAGCGGTAAAGCGGCTCAAGCTATCAACTGATCTAACACTGCCGGGATATATTCGGGAATATCTTCTGCAATCAGCCCCATCCCGAACATCTTGGCGGCTTGGCTATGAATCCAGCAGCCTGCAGCAGCGGCTTCCAGGGCAGGTAGGCCTTGCGCAAGCAAGCTGGTAATGATCCCGGCCAATACATCCCCAGCGCCAGCGGTTGCCAAGGTGGCGGGCGCGTCTTGATTCACAATCACTCGTCCATCAGGCGCTGCAATCACCGTTTGTGCGCCTTTAAGCAACACCACCGCGCCCGTTTGTGCGGCTGCCCATAAGGTTTTTTCGATACGCTCATGAAGCTCTTTGCCAGGTGTAATGCTAAACAAGCGTTCAAACTCGCCATCGTGCGGCGTCAGAATGCAGGGTGCGGTTATGGAGGTCTTGAGAGCCTCGAGCTGTTGTGCAAATAAGCTTAATGCATCTGCATCCATCACCACAGGTTTCCCGGTGCGTAACATCGCGAGGGTGTTATGACGGGTTTCTTCTGTCACCCCTGCACCTGGGCCTATTAAAAAAGCACCCACTCTTTTATCTGTGATCAGTTCTTCTAATTGTGTTGCTGTTGAGTATGGCTTGGCCATGATACTCAGCAGTTGGCTGGCGTAAATAGTTAAGGCGATCTCGGGCACTGCGATTGCAGTGATGCCTGCGCCTGTCCTTGCAGCCGCAAACGCAGCCAGTCTTGCCGCGCCAGTGGTGGGGTAGCCGCCATATATCAATACGTAACCGCGGCTATATTTGTGGCTGCTTGCGTCAGGTTTTGGTAGCAGCGGCTGCCATAGGGATGGGGCATTGGATTCATGGGTGCTCATGCCTGAATTGTATGCCTGTCAATTGAGATTAGCGAGACCATGCAAGATTTTGTCCCTAGTCTTCATTGTGGGCGAGGGGGCTTTACGGTAAAATGTTCTCCCGTCTGTAACAATCTCAAAGTACCTCATCCATGACCAAATATGTATTCGTAACCGGCGGTGTTGTTTCTTCTCTTGGAAAAGGTATCGCAGCCGCCAGCCTTGGCGCAATTCTCGAATCGCGTGGTATCAAAGTCACCATGCTCAAGCTCGACCCTTATATCAATGTTGACCCCGGTACGATGTCCCCGTTTCAGCACGGTGAAGTGTTTGTGACCGATGATGGCGCTGAAACTGACCTCGACCTTGGCCATTACGAGCGCTTTATCAGCAGCAAAATGTCCAAGCGTAATAACTTCACGACGGGCCAGATTTACGAAACCGTGATCAAAAAAGAGCGCCGTGGTGAGTACCTGGGTAAAACCGTACAGGTGATTCCGCATATTACGGACGAGATCAAGGCGCATGTGAAACGCGGTGCCGAAGGTGCGGATGTGGCGATTGTAGAAGTTGGCGGCACAGTGGGTGACATTGAATCCTTGCCATTTCTGGAAGCCATCCGTCAGATGGGGTTTGAAGAAGGCAGAAACAACGCATGTTATGTGCATTTGACCTTGTTGCCGTGGATTCCAACCGCAGGCGAACTCAAAACCAAACCTACCCAGCACTCGGTAAAAGAGTTGCGTGAAATTGGTATTCAGCCTGACATCCTGTTATGTCGCGCTGAACGTGAGATTCCTGAAGATGAAAAGCGCAAGATTGCCTTATTCACAAACGTGCCTTTTGAAGCTGTGATTAGCGCCATCGACAGTGATTCCATTTACAAAATTCCTGGTTTGCTACATGAGCAAATGCTGGATGAAATCGTTTGTCATAAGTTGAACATCCTGGCTAAAGCCGCAGATTTGTCAGCTTGGCAAAAAATTACCTATGCACAGGCAAATCCAAAAGAAATCGTGGATATTGCCTTTGTCGGTAAATATGTAGACCTCACAGAGTCCTACAAGTCTCTGACAGAAGCTCTGATTCACGCCGGTATCCATACTGAGTCCAAGGTCAAAATTCACTATATAGACAGTGAAGATATTGAGAAAAAAGGAACGGATGCGCTGAATGGCATGGATGCGATCCTGATCCCTGGTGGATTCGGCGTGCGTGGGACGGAAGGCAAAATTGAAGCGATCCGTTTTGCCCGCGAGCAAAAAGTGCCTTACCTGGGCATCTGTTTGGGCATGCAACTCGCCGTGATTGAATATGCGCGTAATGTCGCCGGTCTTAAAGACGCGAACAGTACCGAGTTTAACCCTAAAGCAGAACATAAATTGATCGGGCTGATCGATGAGTGGCAAGATGCGTCGGGCAAAATTGAAAAGCGCGACGAACATTCAGACCTGGGCGGCACCATGCGTTTGGGTGCGCAAAGCTGTCCTATCGTGCCAGATACCATGGCCGCCAGTATTTATGGCAGTGAAGTGAATGAACGCCATCGCCACCGCTATGAAGTCAACAACCATTACGTAGACCAGCTCAAAGCCGCTGGCCTGGTGATTTCTGCCCGTACGCCGCGTGAAGAGCTGTGTGAAATGATTGAGTTGCCGCAGGCAGTGCATCCCTGGTTTGTAGCTTGCCAGTTCCACCCGGAGTTCACCTCCACCCCGCGTGACGGCCATCCGCTGTTCGAGGGCTTCATCAGCGCGGCGCGCGAGCAGCACCTGGCGCACCAGGCGAAAGCGGCATGAAGCTCTGCGGACGCGAGGTCGGCATCGACCAGCCGCTGTTCCTCATCGCCGGGCCGGATACCCTCGAATCCGAGGGCCTGGCGCTGGAAGTGGCGGGGACCATCAAGGCGCTGGCCGACAAGCTCGGCTTCCTCTACATCTTCAAGGGCTCCTACGACAAGGCCAACCGCTCCTCGCACAAGTCCTACCGCGGCCCGGGGCTGGAAGAGGGCATGAAGATCATGCAGGCGGTGCAGCGGCAGATCGGCGTGCCGGTGCTGACCGACGTGCACGAGGACACCCCGCTCAAGGAAGTGGCCGAGGTGGTGGACGTGATCCAGACCCCGGCGTTCCTGTGCCGCCAGACCAACTTCATGCAGTCGGTGGCGAAGCTGGGCAAGCCGGTCAACGTCAAGAAAGGCCAGTTCATGTCGCCCTGGGAAATGGGCAACGTGATCGAGAAGATGAAGGACGTGGCGGCCCCTCAGTTCATGCTGTGCGAGCGCGGCTTCTCCTTCGGCTACAACAACCTCATCGCCGACATGCGCGGCCTGGCGGTGATGCGCGACTTCGCCCCGGTGG
>CAKZJM010000273.1 GCA_936943315.1 uncultured Methylophilus sp.
CACAATATCGTGCGTCACCCCGATATGCCGGTCGAGGCCTTTGCTGATATGTGGCGCAATTTAAAGTCTGGCAAGCCATGGACTGGCCTGGTTAAAAATCGTACCAAGCAGGGTGATTTTTATTGGGTGATGGCGAATGCGACACCGGTGATAGAAAACAACGAGGTGGTCGGGTACTTGTCTGCACGCAGAAAGCCGACGCGCCAGCAAATTGAAGAGACCGAAAAAGCCTATCAATTATTTACCACAGGCAATGCCAAAGGGTTGTCGATTGTGGATGGCAAGGTGGTTAAAGCCTCAGCACTCAGCACCCTCAAAACGCTGGGCGGCAAGGTGTCGGTCAGGCAGCGTATGCTGGCCCTGGTCACGATAGCCACTGTGTTACTGGCAGTGCAATTAGGCATGGCCTACAGTAACGCCGCGCAATCCACCTGGGCGACATTTGCTGCATTTGGCCTGGCGTTAACTGCGATGTTTGGTGTGGGCCGTTTGATTTCAGGCTCCATTACCCAGCCGCTGGCGCAAACGCTGAGTGCCATTAAAGAAATCACAAACGGCAATTACAGCACCTATATTGACGCCCAAGGCAGCAATGAAATCAGTGAAGTGTTGCTGGCGCTCAAAAAGATGCAGACATTGCTCAGTGTCAACGAAAATGCCTTGAAGGAATCTGCCATTGAAACGCGTGTACAGTCTGCGCAGTTTGAGAGCCAACTGGCTGCTATTAACAGGTCTACCGCCTCCATCGAGTTTGATCTTGAGGGCATGGTCACGGCGGTGAATGATAATTATCTGGCCGTGTTTGGTTTCTCGCGCCAGGAGTTGATCGGTGTGCCGCATAGCCAGCTGGTAGAGCCAGCATTTATGCAGAGCGGCGATTACCATACTTTTTGGCAACGCTTGAACAAAGGCGAAACCATTTCCGGCGAGTTTTTGCGCATTGGCAAAGAAGGCCGGGAAATCTGGCTGGAGGCGACCTATAACCCCATTCTAGATGCGGACGGCAAGCCTTATAAGGTGGTGACGTATGCCAAAGATATTACAGAGCAAAAGTTAAGAAACGCCGATTTTGAAAGCCAGATAAAAGCTATTTCAAAATCGCAGGGCATTATTGAGCTTGGTTTGGATGGCACCGTGCTTAAAGTGAACCAAACTTATCTCGATATGCTGGGTTATCAAGAGCAAGACCTGGTCGGGAAAAATGTTTCCATCGTGCTGGACCCAGCATTTGCCAAGAGTGAAGCCTATGCCACGTTATGGAACAGACTCGTGCAGGGTGGCACGGACATGGGCCAATACAAGCGGATTGCCAAAAACGGCGCAGAAGTCTGGATACAAGCCTCTTATAACCCGGTGTACGATTTGAAAGGCAAGCCTAGCAAGATTGTCAATTACACGATGAATATCACTGAGTCCAAGCTGATTGCGGCTGAGAATGCTGGCCAGATCTCCGGCATCAATAAAGCGCAGGCCGTCATCATGTTCGACCTTGACGGCACTATCCTGTCAGCCAATCAGATCTCGTTAGACTTATCAGGGTATGCTGAAAATGAAGTGATCGGCAAAAACCATCGCATGTTTGTTGAGTCATCGTATGCCAGCAGTCAAGAGTACAAAACGTTCTGGAACGCATTGCGCCGCGGCGAAGCACAAATGGGTGTCGTAAAGCTAAAAATGGCGCTGTTATCTGGATGCAGGCTTTTTATAACCCGATTCTGGATTTGAATGGTAAACCGTTCAAAGTGGCCGAATATGCGAGTGATATCACCGCACAACACGAAACTTCGCAAGCGCTAGCCAGCGCAGTGCAAGAAACCAATGCCATTATTGAAGGCGCCCAGGTCGGTGATTTAACCAACCGTGTCCAGCTTGACGGTAAAACAGGCGATATTGCCGCATTGTGCGGGGGCGTAAACACGCTGCTGGATAAAATGAGTGAGGTGATTTTGCAGGTGCGTGAGGCCACTGGCACCATTGATACCGCGGCCAATGAAATTTCCAACGGCAATAATGACCTTTCCAGCCGCACTGAGCAGCAAGCCTCCAGCCTTGAAGAAACCGCCGCCAGCATGGAAGAGTTGGCAGGCACAGTGAAGCAAAATGCCGATAATGCGAAACAAGCCAGTCAGCTTGCGACAGCAGCCTCTGAGGTGGCGGTGAGAGGCGGGACTGTAGTGGGCGAGGTGGTCACCACCATGAGCGCCATCAATGAAAGCTCAAAACGCATTGAAGATATTATCTCGGTGATTGATGGTATTGCCTTTCAAACCAATATTCTGGCCCTCAATGCAGCGGTAGAAGCGGCCAGGGCGGGCGAGCAAGGCCGTGGATTTGCCGTGGTTGCAGCAGAAGTGAGGCATCTGGCACAACGGTCAGCTTCGGCCGCCAAAGAAATCAAAGAGTTGATCGATGACTCTGTGACCAAAACCGCCAGGGGTAGCCAGCAAGTGGAAGAAGCCGGTAAAACCATTGCCGAAGTCGTGGCTTCGGTGCAGCAGGTGACAGATATCATGAGCGAAATTGCCGCAGCCACCGTTGAGCAAAGCTCAGGCATTGGCCAGGTCAATCAGGCCGTGATCTCTATGGATGATGTGACACAGCAAAATGCGGCGTTGGTAGAGCAAGCGGCAGCGGCTTCAGAATCACTGGTTGAACAGGCGCAAAGCCTGGTTAGGGCAGTGAGTATTTTTAAATTAACCAAGCAGGAAAAGACTGACAGCCATGCCGTTCGTGCTAATCAGGCCATGGTGAGACATCTCCATGACCACACCCACGTACAAACGTCAGTGCGCGCTAAATCAAAGGCTGGCACTGGGCTCCGCACGGGGACTGATGATGAGTGGGCACAGTTTTAAAGGCTCATTCATCTGCGACAGGCAATAAAAAAACCGCCGGATTCCGGCGGTTTTTTATTCAGCGAACACTTGTAAGTGTTACAAGCGCTGAATTATTTGTTCATGACGTACATGGTTACTTCAAAGCCAAAACGCATTTCAGTAGCAGCTGGTTTAGTCCACATGATTTATCTCCTTTGGGTTGTTAAGTACATCTGTGTGATGTGCTTGTATGACCGTGACTATACGCCGGTGTTTCAAAACCAGCCTGCGGTGATGACGTAAAATCGGCTCATGATTTTACCTAGTTTGCACACAATCAATGTCTCTGTAGATTTGTTGAAAAAATACATAGCACAGGAATGGGGATAAATATATTCCATGAAGGGTGTCTGGTTTACTCCGACTGCATTTTGCGCAACAATGTTGCGTTTTTAGTGGATTCACATTTTTGATGGAGTCATATGCTGCGTAGGTTGTGCATAGTATTTTTTTTAGGCGGGTTGCCAATGTCGTGGGCCCAGTCATCCTTTCAATTCATGGGCCAGACCTTTACGCCAGGGACTGTGCGGTCCTGGATGCAACCAGTCTCAACAAGTGCCTTACCGATGACGGTGATTCATGGTAATCATGCTGGCCCGGTACTGACATTGACTGCAGGCATTCATGGTGATGAATTTCCAGCGATTTTTGCCTTGCAGCAGCTTGCTCAGACCATACGGCCTGATAGGTTGCATGGCACATTAATACTGGTACATCTTGCCAATCTTGAGGGCTTTCACGGGCGCAGAATTGCACTGAGTCCGGTGGATGAGAAAAACCTTAACCGTGTGTTTCCTGGCCGGGCAGAGGGCACCCTGACTGAACAGATTGCCTACTTTATGACTCAGCATATTATTAGCCAGACTGATTATCTGCTGGATATTCATTCGGGTAGTGCCAATCAGACGTTGTTGCCGCATGTGTATTCCCCGGTCATGCATCAGGCGCCGCTGGATGAGAAAACATTGGCATTTGCCAAATCTCTGGGCATTCCGCAGATTGTGTTGTACGACGAGCGGCCCAATGACCCTGCACATTCAATTTCGTATCCGAATACCGCGCAAACCAGAGGCAAGCCGGGCTTGACGCTGGAAGTCGGGCAGTTGGGGCAGCGTTCTAAAGAAGATAGTGCGCTGATTGTGCAGGCATGCTTGAACGCCATGCGTCATTTGAATATGCTCGATCCGTCAGCGGTGATCGGCAGTGCGCTGGTTGCGTCGCCCGCCCAGGCTAAGTCACAGCCGGTGCTCTATCGCAAGCTGGTAGAGGTGAGCAGCCCGGTGACCGGCATTTTTTATCCGCTGGTCAAGGTAGGCGATGCCGTGGTAGCAGGGCAAGTCGTGGGGCGAGTAGACAATTACTTTGGCCATCCCCTGCAAACCTTGTATGCCCCGGTGGCTGGGACAGTGCTCATGCAAAAAGAAACACCCCCCATCCGTGAAGGCGAATCGACCACCGACATCGGCGTCTTGCAATAACTGCCAGCGTTCAATCAGTGGCTGTTGATTGAAAGGTTGGCAGTCGCTGGAAGTCTTCCGCAGTGAACGGTTGTTCTTCAAACAAAAAAGGGTACACAAAGTGGCGCAGTTGCGTATGAAACTGTTCAATCTGCTGCCGATGCGCAAGCAAGTGCGTCACATTACTGTGTGCAAGCTGCTCTAGTTGTCGCTGTACCCATACTCCCGGCAGGGTCCAACCGAGTTGTTGTGTGGCTTGATCGCGCTGCATTAGGGCCTGCTCGCGCGCTGCCACTTGCGGCGCTAGCCTGACATCTGCCATGTGTTGAAAGGCGAAATACCATTTCCAGTGAAAGCGGCCAATGACGGGTGGGGTATCGCGCCATTGCGGATACAAGGCATAAAAAGGCGTGAGCGTATCGGTTTTGGGTAAATCCCATGCGCCATGTACCAGTTGCCGGTGTTGCAGGGCAATCTGGCTGCCATCTTTAACAGGCAGATGCGTGTGACACCACAGTTGCGCCAGATTAGGCAATATCACCGTCATGCAGAGCCATATGCTGGTCAGTAACATGGCGTTAAAGCTGGCATTGACTGCCCGTGTATGCAGACTGATGGCTGCACACACCATCGTCCAGAACAGGGTGTAAAGCAGCGTGATAACGAGCACCAGCAGTAGCGGGCCAGTCGACAGCGCATGCAGGGTCGCGAAGGCAATCACTGGCAGGGTCAGTGTCGTCACAATCAACAGCCAGCGCACCAGCACCCGTTTAAGCCAAAAGTGTGCCGGCTTGGCGACCAGGCTATTTAAAAATAATAGGCGCTGGGCTTGCTGTTCACTGGCCCTGAGGTCATGCATCAAAGCGATGCATAGCAGCGGCGAAAAAAACACCAGCCAAAACGCATAATCAAAGCTTCCCAGCATCACGTATTCCGGATGATGCGACTCGCCGTCATACAGCTGCCCCTGCAAACCCAGCAGACGGATCCTTTGCACATAGGGCGTGACCAGGCGATTGCCCAGCGCAATAAAACTCCACTCTGTGGGGGCATGGTAGACATTATGAAACAGGTAATAACCTATCTCGCCCGCATCCAGTGTGCCATCGTGTTGATGGCTGTGTAGATAGTCTTGTTTGCGCAGGCTTTCCTCCTGCTGTGCGTGCAGGATTTGTGTGCGGATATGGCTGATATTTTGCCAGCCATTTTGCAGGCTGAGGCTGGTAAGTATCAGGCTGAGTAGCACCAGCAGCACCATGCTGCGTTGTTTGAGGAGAAGAATCAGTTCGTGTTTCATGTCCGTTTGCTCACTTTGTAAAGCAGTGCGCAAGGCAAGACAATCCAGCCCAGCAACACCAGTAGCGAGGCCAGCAGGGGTGTGCGGCTGACGTCTATCTCAGCCAGACTGACTGTCGGACGCGGGGCGTTTTGCCAAAATGCGGCATCTACGCGGGTATCTTTATCCTCTGCCAGATTGACTTTAAACGTATGAATCTGGTTTAAATATTGAATCAGCTGATAACGCCGCACTTCGGCTTGTCTGATAAAGGCTTGATGATGTGCGAGGTCATTGCCGCTGCTCGCCATCTGTACATATTGCATGGCCAGCGCCGGGCTTAACCATAACCAGTGCCTAATGAGCCCGTTTTGTTTGGCCAGTTGCGCATCATGCAAGGCTTGCTGTTCGCGATAGACCGCAGTGGTCAGGCGCTCGCCTTCCTGCATCAGCAGGCCGTTGTAATTGACTGGCAGATCTTCTGTGCGAGACACGCCATACTGTTTGAGGATTTGGGCCTTGAATGTAGCAAAGTGCGGGTCATTCGGGTGATGGCTATCGCCCAGCGTTTTGAGTTTGATTTCAGCATGGTATTCGGCCTCGGTGCGCGGTTGTGTCGGATGCAGCACCTGCGCCAGATTGGCCAGGCCGCGTGGAAAAATAATACACACGCATACCCAGCACAACAGCAAGGTTAACAAGGCTGCATGCAATTGTCGGCTCCACCACGACACGGCCACCACCAGCCCGCACCAGCCTGCCATATATAGTACCTGTGCCAGCAGCATCAGGCCAAGCCTGAGCATGGTCTGATCACTGTGCCAGCTCCAGAGGCCAACCAGTACCCCCTGCAGGCATAACAACAGCAGAAAGGGCAGGAACAGCGCCAGCCATTTGCCTGTAGCGATCTGCCATACCGCAGTGCCGTTGCCTCGCATATAAGCCAGGGTGCCTGCCAGTTTTTCTGCGGTGACGGTGGCGTATGCGATCATGATTAAAAAAAGCGGCATCCACCACTGCACGATCATGCCGGGGGTCATCAGCGGAAACCGTCCCAGACTAGTGGCCTCAGTAGCAGGGTTGAAATTGGCACTGTTTAAACGATGGGCTTCCAGATAGACCAGATGCCCGGACTGGTCGAGAATGCCTGGCTCAATGACTGTCAGCGGGTGCAACGGTTTAGCGACAAAGTCCCCAAAATGGGATACCCGGTGCGGATGCCGGTCTGGCTGTGATTGCCAGTCATGCTGGCTGCGTTGCGTGACGTCTGCCACTGTGCGGGCATGGTCTTGCCAATGGTGGTGCGCGGCCAATGCAGCCAGCCCCCACAAACCCAGCAAAACCACGAGCAGCAAGGCAGGCACACGGGCGTGCCACCAGCGTCGCCATTCATTGCAGGCGATGGTCCATACAGGGGAAGCGTTCATGCCTGTCCTTGATACAATTGTTTGAGGCTATCCAGCGTCAGCCTAGACTGATCCAGCAATACTGGCTGTAATTGGCCATTGGCCAACATCAGCAAGCGGTCAGAAAACGCCATGGCCGATAGCACATCATGGGTCACTACCAGCACGCCCATGCCTTTGTTTTTACATTGCATAATCAGCTGGTTAAGCTCCTCGGTCGCTTGCGGGTCCAGGCCTGAATTGGGCTCATCCAGCAGCAATAGTTTTGCCTGCTTTGCCAGCGCCAGTGCCAGCATGACCTTTTGTTTCATGCCTTTTGAATATTCACTGCATGGGCGCGGCCAGGCGTGTGCTGGCAAGCCCACCATGTCCAAATAGGCTGAAATCTCCATGGTGGGTGTGACCGCTGCCAGACGCAAAAAATAGCCAATATTCTCGATGGCAGACAAATGGCCGTAAACCGCAGGCTGCTCTGGCACATAGGCCAGTTGTGCCAAGGCCTGTGGCCGTGCCTCTTGAATATCCAGTCCGGCAATCAGAATCTGGCCGCTTTGATCGACACCGGCATCATGCAGGCCCAGAATACTCTTGAGTAGTGTCGATTTACCTGCACCGTTGCTGCCAAGCACCGAAACCACTTCTCCGGCATGCAGCGTCAGCGCCAGCTGTTGCAAAATGTTCCGCCCGGCAAAGCGCAGGCTGAGTTGTTCAATGGATAATAATGCGGTCATTTGAAATCCACAGTGGCAGTGAGCATGAAGTTACGGCCTGCCCCTGGGGCGAAGTTAACTCCACCTGCACTGCCGTTTGAGTTGAAATCAAATACATACTCGTAATAGCGATCAAAAATATTATTCGCTAACAAGCTCACGCGGCCCCAGCTGGTTTTGTAATCGATATTGGCGTTGGTGAGCGTATAGCCGCCATATTTGCCACCCAGATTACTTTCATTGATGTAATAGTCGCCCTGGCTGTCCACGTGAACACGGGCAATCCAGTCTGCATTGGGCACAAATTGCAGGCCAAGCGACGCTGTATAGGAGGGAATGCTACGGATATTGTTTCCTTTAAACTCCGGGTTTTGTGCGTTGGGCTCTTCAATCTTTGCATAGACTCTGGAGACATTGCCCCAAAAGCTGAGAGCATCGTTGAGCTTATAATCGAAACTGGCATCAAGCCCTTGCCTAAGCGTTTCACCAAGCGGCTGACGTATATTGTCGATGGTAATAAACTCGTTTTTGGCTTTTTGTTGCCAGTAAGATACCCGCGTATTTAAATCTGGTATCCAGCTACTTTTAAGACCAAGTTCCCAGCCATCATTAATCGCAACCTTGATATCAGTTCTGCTGCCAAAGTTGGCGCCTGCCGCTGAATTAAACTGATTTAAATTGAAACTGGTGGGCGTTTGAAAACTGCGGCCAGCATTCGCAAACACGGTATGTTGCTCGGTCAGATTGGCAAATATATTAAATTTTGGTTGGACGATGATGGGATCGCTATACAAATCGGTTGGAATCACCCTGGTTGGGTTGCCGTTGGTGCCGATAATAATGGGATCATTGGCTTTTGCATCCAGTCGGTCTGCCCGTAAGGCAACGTTCCAGCGTAGCCAGTCAATAGGCGTATTTTCAACCTTAGCGTAGATACCTTGTGCAGTGAAGTCATAGTCTGATCTCAAGCGGATTACGTTCACGCCAACTGCATTGGGGCGTTGGTTGAACTGACTCACTGCCTGATGCTCAATGTCGTAGCCCGTTTCAAATCCCCATTGCGAATTGATCTTCCAGTTTAATCGGGCAATCAAACCTGTGGAGGTTTGATCATCTTGTCTGTTTTCAACACCTGGTGATCCAATAAAGCGCACGTTACGTTCACGATCAAAATTCTGCCAATAGGTCTTGAGGCTTAAATCCACATCGTTGTTAAAGAAGTAGTCGTAGTGCAAACTTAAATGCTTGAATTCTTTTTCACCGCTATCATTGAGTGCGTTTGGCGCCACACCTCTACGGTCTGCACGCGCCTGCGCTTTGCTCATATATCCCGGCGCCTCAGGGGAGTTGTATTTGCCATATTTTGCACTCAACGCGAGGGTGGATTGCTCAAAATCCATTTGCCAGCGGCCGGATAAGGCAATTTTTTCGTTCTCGGTGTGATCGCGGAAACCATTGCCTTTGCGATAGCCGATGGCGTAGTTTTGCGTAAAATCGCCTTGTTTTTCGCCATAGTAGCCCTGCATCTCGCGGGTTTGAAAACTGCCATAACCAAACTGCAATTGCTTGCCGACATCTTTGCGTGTTTCAACCTTGTAGTTGCCCGCGGTTGCAAACAGCCCGGTGGTGGCGTCGCTGGTGCCTTTAAATACTTGTGCACTCTGGATGTTGGTGGGGAACAAATAATCAAGCTCGCTCAACCCTGAGAACAAGTTGGAGGGAATGCCATCCACCAATACTTTGGCGTTAGGCGTTTCACCATCCCCACTAAAGCCGCGGATAGAGACCTCTGTGTTGACGATGCCCTGGCTGTAGCGGGAGAGCACCACACCTGGGGTTTTACTAAACAGCTCCAGCGTATCGGTCACATGCTCATATTCGAGTTCTTCGCGCGTAATCACGTCGACTGAGCCCGCCAGCCCTTTGTCGGTGTTGGTCACTTGCTCCTTCTTGCCAAGCACCACCACACTGTCAAGCTCTACGCTCACGGTATCTTCTGTTTTTTTGTTTGTTTTGCTGCGCTTGTCTGTTTTTTCTTGTTCTATGGTTTCTTCGGCATAAGCAAGCGTTGCGGGTAATAAAAGAAGTGCCAGCAGGCTGGCAATGGTTTTTTGATGCATGGTGATTCTTCCCTGTAAAAATGCAAAATAAAAAACTGGTGTGAATGGTTCCTCAATATTTGCTTGCTCTAGCTGGCAATTGTTTTTTAGAGTCAATGCTTAAACTGAAAACATTATAGAGGGGCCTGTGTGGTGAGTTGTGAGCTGGTGCGCGCGCAAATTGATAAAAAAACACCAGATAGCCATTGGTTAACGTTGATGCTGCCACATGTCACTTTTATGCGACTTTGCTAGACGGATAACGCTTACCAAATCGCATCCAGTGCCAGCAAGACGCGTGTGCTGCCCGGTTGAATCTGCGGCGAGCGGTGAATCACGCCGGCATGATCGTTCCCTTGCCAACGGCTACCTTTCAATAATACCAGCGCATGTGGTGAGGCTTGCCGCACACCTTGCGGATGCAAAATGAGCGCCGAATGAAAAGCTTCAAGCGTGGCATGTGAGTGCTTTAGCGCGTCCCGATGACAAAAGGCTTCTTCCAGCCACTCAGTGCCTGGGCCAAGATAGGTACACAGCAAACGGATGCCTGTGCGATCAACATGAAACCTGGGGCACATGGCGTGCGTGAGCACTTCGAGCCGCATTCCCACCTGCGGGCAATCGAGCAGGTCGGCATACCACTGGACCAATTGGCAGATATCTGTCAGCAAGGCTGTTTTGCCAGCGGCTTCTGGTAGTCGCAATTGATGATCCAATATGTCTGGGGTTGCTTGCTCAGGCTTCAGTGTTAGCCTGAAGCCGCCCCCCATTTTTGTGCTTACCTGTTGCAAGTAGCGTGTTAAGGCTGCTTGCTCTGGCCTAGCTACCACCGTGATCTGCTGCGCAGGTTCAAAAATAGACAATAAGTCCAAAGGGTCAAAGTCTGGTGGAGCAGTGAGCGTCTGAGCTTTGGTTGTAGATGAGGGCACGCTGGTGAACATGGTTAAACCGCTGCCTCCAGTACAGTGTTGTCTTCATCCTGCATATTCACTGACCACGATGGAAATGGGTCTGGAAAAGCACGCCAGGCGTCCATCCCCAATGCAAGCTCGTTATCGGTGAGCAGGCAGGCATCAAATTGTGCTGTGAGGGCCAGTTTATCCAGGCCCATGCCTATGATGACCAGCTCCTGCTGGCGGTCACCAAACGGCTCCTGCCAGCGGTCACGGATATGCTCCAGGCTATCCTGATCCTGTGGCCAATAGTCTTTGGGGGTGGCTACCCACCACATGCCAGCCAGTTCGGTACGGGTGACGGCACCGGCTTGTGACCAGGTCGCGCAAAACGCTGGCCGTGAGGCGATCCAGTAACGGCCTTTGGAGCGAACCACGCCTGGCCATTCCGTGTTAAACCATTGCCACAGGCGTTGCGGGTGGAAAGGCCGCCGTGCGCGGTAAACAAAACTCGAAATGCCATATTCCTCGGTTTCGGGGACATGTTCGCCGCGTAGTTCCTGTAACCAGCCAGGGGCTTCTGCGGCCTGGTCAAAGTCAAATAACCCGGTGTGCATGATGCGGTTAAGCGGCACTTTGCCAAAACTGCTATGCAGTATTTGCGCCCGTGGGTTCAGCGTTTTGAGGATGCCTTCCAGCCGGGCAATTTCATCCAGTGTCATCAGGTCAGTTTTGTTGAGGATCAAGACATCGCAAAACTCAA